>JAFZQZ010000031.1 GCA_017620135.1 Bacillota bacterium | reverse complement strand
CAGGAGATTCTGTCACTATCGGACACCTTAAAACAGATTGCAAGGGAACAAAGAGATCTGATGGCGGCCTGATCAACGCTCACCTTTCGCAACCAAACATGACCTAAAGGAATTTACACACAAATTTGGACTTGACTTTCACCTAGCCATAGTGCAGTGAAAAGGGTATAAAAATGCGTATTTTGCAAAAGATAGTCCCCTGAAGACTAGTCCGACGAGGACGAAAAGCGTCCGGTTGTTTTTGGACCGCGGTCGCTGTATAATTGGGGATACGATATCAACGATCAAAGGAATTTGATAGCATGAAACGAATGAAATGCCGCCGGATCCTTCTTCTGATCCTGGCGCTGGGACTGATCCTTTCCAGCCTTACCGGGTGCGCGAAAGATATCCCCACCACCGACCGGGACAAGGTCCAGCATGCCCGGGAACGGGATGATAACGACGAGGACGAATACACGAAACCCGCACAAGAAGCAAAACCCGCAGCAACGACGGAGGCAGAGCCCGCGGAAGCCGCGGCAGAAGAACCTGCCCGTGAAGAAACGGCATCCACCGCAGCGAGCCGCGGCAATGGAACGCCCTATGTAGAATATCAGGGGAAAGTGTATTTCTGGGGCTTTGCTTCAGAGACCTTCTGGGATACAGGTACCTGGGGCAATTACTACACGAACGGCGGAGTCGTTATCCCGCTGCTGGCGGTGGATAAGAACGATCCGAACGCGGTACCGGAAACCGTCCTGACAGCAGACGGTACCGGCAATATCGGTATCCTGGACGGAGTTCTGTATTATGAGAGTAAGGACGAGAGTAATCAGAACTGCATCAAAGCTCTGAGCCTGGACGGTACGGTAGGCAGTATCTATTCCGACCTCTATGGGATCGTCGGCGCGGACGATGAGAGCGGTGTGCTGATCTGCAGCAGTTCCTATTCCGGCGGTGTTACCCTGCTCGATATGGCGTCCGGACTGGAGAGCATGCTGGCGGTGGACGGCAAATTTATCGTGGCGGAAAACGGCATAGTCTATTACTATACGACGCCTTCGAAGACGATGCTCAGTCTGGGCGCCTATGATATCGCCGGCCATGTCAATTACAACCTGGGAACGGTCAGCCAGACGCTGTGGTCGGAAAGTGAAATGAGTACCATGGGCGGTACGACGATCGAAAGTGCGCAGATCGCGGACGGATATCTCTATATCTGCTACGGCTCAAGGGCCGGTTCTGGCGCCATTTTCCAGGGCGGCGAGATCGCGCGGTTCGCGATCAGCGATCTGATGAACTGTCCCGGCGCGGAGCCCGTCTATGGTTCAAAGGACGACGATACGGAAAGCGAGATCTACGTCCGGTCCGATGGCGGCGTTCACACGCTCTACTTTACCCATTATACCAAAGACTATCAGCTGGAATCCGTCTGTATGACGGTCCCCGGCGGTGAGGTGCAGCCGACAGGGCTGGAAGAGAACTATCTCTACGCAGAAGGAGAGATCTATACTTCCAAAGATTACACGTCTATCTGTGTCCGGCCGGATCTTTCCGGCAACGTTCTGACCCTGGTCACGACGTCGGATCTTACAACGCTGATCGCGACGCCAAGACTCAATTCCGGAACGGACGATGGCTTTATGGTCGGAGTAAGACGCGTCAGTATAGTTGGTGACTGGGTCTACTTCGCGGTGGAAAAAGGCGTTTACGCGGACAGTACGGGCTGGCGGGATGAATACAAACGCGAGTGGGGCGTGATCATGAGAAAGAACCTCCAGACCGGCGTTATCCAGCAGCTTCACAGTTATTAAATACAAAGGAGAAAACAACATGAAAAAAACATTATCACTTATGCTGGCCGTCCTGCTGATCCTCGGCATGTTGAGCGGCTGTACAAAGAAAGAAGAAGCGTCAGGTGGCGGTGAAACCTCTCAGAAGACGGAGACTTCCGGACAGGCTGAAACGACCGAACCCGGCGGACCGGAAAGCTGGAAGACCGTAAACGACATTCAGGCGCTGGAAGGTCTCTATATCAATGAGAGAAAACACTTTGAGAACACCTTTGTTTACGCTTTCACGTATGAAGATGTGATTTATCGCGCGATCCTTGAACTGACGGACGAACAGAGCGACGTGCTTTGGAACCTGGACATCTTTGATGAAGACTATGATAAGCAGGAACTGGAGGTCATCGGGTCTTTACCGATCACGCAGCTGGACAATATGTCTGATCGGATCCCTTCTCAGAAAGAACTGGATGCCTGGAAAGGGAAGACCGGTGAGGAAATGCTCGATGCCGGCTGGAGCATCGCCGGCTGGAACCTCCTGGAAAAGCAGTTCTTCATGGATCATGAGTATTTTGAGTACATGGTCACCATGGACGGAGATCTGAAACTCAATGATGACGATGATATCGACGGCGAAGAGGCGTTCAAACCCCTGACCGTGAAAAAGATCGAGTTTTCTCACATGAATAATGCCACCTGGGATATCGAACCGCAGGAAGAGGAGTGGATCGAGGACGAAGGTGGCGAGATGATGATGGGCGGATGGATGAACGAAGATCTCTTCTACAGCATGCCTGTCTATGAACTGGATCCGGCTTCCTTTGAGCCGCTGACGAACGTCACGGAAACCCTGATGGGCGTCGATTATGAACCCCTGGCACTGCTTGGCCGCCAGGTAGTGGCGGGCATGAACTATGCCTACCTTTGCAAAGCGACTGTCGTCGCGCCAAATGCTGAACCGTATCTGGTGGTTGTCTTTGTTTATGAAGCCCTGGACGGCAGCTGTGAAGTCCTGAATATCGTGCCCATTGATGTCGGCGCCGGGAGTCAGGAAGGGGATATAAGCGTTTTAGCTTTTGATCCTGCGGCCGCGGAACCGACGACGGGAAGCTGGCAGGTCGTCGCGATCAACATGCAGGCCAGAGAAGCAGGCGTGAAACTCAGTGAGAAGGAGTCTTTGCAGTTGCTTCAGGTGGAAATTCCCTTTACCGAATGCCAGACGGTCATGGAATACGGACATCTGCCTATGTACTGCCTGGCGTGGCAGGTCGTCTCCGGTACGAATTACTGCTTCCTTGCCGTGGAAGGGGAAAACACCTTTGTCCTGGACTATGTCTATGTCTCCCTGGATTTCGAAACAGAACTGCTTTCCGTACGGCTCTTCGATTATCCGGAACTGGTGTACGTTGGTCAGGAGTGATCTGATTAGATAGTAAACACGAGACGTTATACTCGCCTATCCTATCCGGACGCCCTGTTTCTCCAGCACCTTTCGTGCCTCCTCCGGCAGATCATCATCAGTGATCAGCCGGACGGGGGCATTCTTTATATTCAGCGGGAGCGTACCCGGATGATCGAACTTTTCGCTTTCGGTCAGTATGACGACTTCGTCCGCGGCATGCGCCATATCGCGCACCGCCTGGGCACGGAGGGCATCCTTGTTCGTAAAGCCTGTCTTTTCGCTCCATCCGTCCGTACCGATAAAGAAGTATTTCACATGATAATTCGCGGCCCCGTCCCGGATCATCGGGCCCACGAGACACTGTGACGCATGTTGATAAATGCCGCCCAGCAGGATCACCTGGACCTGTTTATAGCTGCGGATATACTCCGCGATAAACGCACTGTTCGTGATGACCGTAAGAGACCGGCACTTTTTGGCGAGCAGATCCGCCAGGATCGCGCAGCAGCTGCCGCTCTCGATCATGATCGTATCGCCGTCGCTCACCAGCTCACTGGCGCGCTCGGCGATCTTTTTCTTCTGATCATAATGATAGGCCAGGCGGCTGGTCAGGTGATCGCTGGTATCCAGTTCGGCATAGCCGTGCACACGGCGGATGAACCCTTTGGCTTCCAGACTGTCCAGATCTTTGCGGATCGTGACCTGAGAAGTACTGAGTATTTCAGCGATAGCCGCCACATTCATTTTCTTCTGATCGGACAGCAGGCGCAGGATCTCCTGCAGTCTGGCTTCCTGTTTTGCAGACATAACGTTCTCCTTTTCGGGCATGGGCCCACCGGTTTTTTAAAAGAATGCTTCGATCCCGTGCGCGAGGAATACCTGCCGGTATTCCTCCAGTTCCTCGCGGTGCAGCGCCGGAACATCCCGATACCGGTAGTCGGCGCCTAAAAGGTCATATTTGTTCTCGCCGAATTGGTGGAAGGGCAGCAGCTGACACCTGGTCGCGCCGACTTCCTTCATCTTCTGCGCGAAGCCTGCCGCGTCGGCGAGGGAATCGTTGTATCCGGGAATGACCGGAATGCGGACAAGGACATGCTTATTAATCGCCTGCGCAAGATTTTCGAGGATCACTTCATTTCCCACGCCGGTCCCGCGCCGGTGCGCCTCCGGATCCCAGTGCTTCATATCAAAAAGGATCTCATCCACCGGACCGATCACCCGTTCAAAAACTTCCGGAGCGGCCATGCCGGTGGTCTCCACGCAGGTCATAAGACCTTCTTCCTTCGCGGCCGTCAGCAGCTGAAAGGAAAACTCCGGCTGCATCAGCATCTCGCCGCCGGAAAGGGTGATCCCGCCGCTGCTTTCCTCATAGAAGGGAAGGTCCTGCAGCACCACGTCCAGCACTTCCTGTACCGTCTTCTCCTCGCCGGAAAGAGTGAGCGCCTCGACAGGACATCCCTGCACGCAAAGCCCGCAGTGATCACACAGCTGCGGATCTACACGGATCCGGTCCGCGCCTGCGTGTGTCGTGCGTACGCTCACCGCGTCTTTCGGACAGACCGCGACACAGTTCTCACAGTGCAGGCATTTTTTGCTGTCCCAGAGGGCCTGCGGCCGGACGAACTGGCTTTCCGGATTCGCGCACCACTGACAGCGCAGCGGACAGCCCTTGAGAAAAACCACGGTCCGGATCCCCGGTCCGTCGTTGACACTGAACTTCTGTATATTGAAAACCACGCCTTTGGCGCTTCGATCGGCACTCATTGCATTTCCTCCGAGGATGATCAGTACTAGTGTCAGTATAGCGTATCGGGGGAGAAAAGTAAATAAAAACTTACGAATGAAAGAAAAATATTTATTTTCGAAAAATCAGCTTGACGCGGCGACCTGAAAAGAGGTAAAATAGACCTGCGCCATAGATCGCGCAAGGCGGCGGAAACGCCGTCAAATCACTCACAGGAGAAAACCATGGAAAACACTGAACACTTCGGCCGTCTGACAGAGCGGATGCAGGCCTTCCGCGAAGAAGTCCTGGACGAAAAACCCTATGTCGAGGCTGAACGTGCCCTTCTGGTCACCGAGGTCTACAAAGCGAACATGAATCAGCCGCGCGTCATGATGCGCGCTCTCATGCTTGAAAAGATCCTCGAGAACATGACTATCTATATCGAAGACAAGACGCTGATCGCCGGCAATCAGGCCGGCAAAAACCGCAACGCGCCTGTCTTCCCCGAATATACCCTGAAATTCATCATCGACGAGCTCGACCTGTTTGAAAAGCGGGACGGCGATGTCTTTTACATCACGGAAGAGACGAAGAAGCAGCTTAGAAGCATCGCACCGTTCTGGGAAAACAACAACCTCCGTGCCCGCGGTGAAGCGCTGCTGCCGGAAGAGGTCAGCGTGTTCATGGAGACCGGCATCTTCGGTATGGAAGGCAAGCTGAACGCCGGCGACGCGCATCTCGCTGTCAATTACGACCGCATCCTGCGGGAAGGGCTGAAAAGCTATGAAGCCCAGGTCAGAAAATGCCGGGAAGCACTCGACCTGACGGATCCGGATTCCATCGACAAGGCTGTCTTCTACAAAGCGGTCCTGATCGTACTGAAAGCCGTGCGGACTTTCGCTCTTCGCTACAGCTATCTCGCTGCGGATATGGCCGCGAAGGAAGAAGATCCTGCCCGCCGCGCGGAGCTCGAAGAGATGAGCCGCATCCTGGCCAAGGTACCGTACGAGCCCGCCGGATCCTTCCGGGAAGCCGTGCAGAGCGTCTGGCTCGTCCAGTTGATCCTGCAGATCGAGTCCAACGGGCACTCCCTGAGCTACGGCCGCTTCGACCAGTACATGTACCCGTATTACATCGCGGATATCCGGAGCGGCGCCATCACCGAGGAAGAGGCACAGGAGCTTCTGACCTGCCTCTGGATCAAGACGCTCACGATCAACAAGGTCCGCTCGCAGGCGCATACGCTGTCCTCCGCCGGCTCGCCCATGTACCAGAACGTGACCATCGGCGGGCAGACCACAGATCATCAGGACGCGGTGAACGAACTGTCCTTCGCGGTCCTTCGCTCGGTAGCGCGCACCAGGCTCACTCAGCCGAACCTGACCGTCCGCTACCATAAGAATCTGAATAAAGAATTCTTCGACGAATGCATCGAAGTCATGAAACTTGGCTTCGGAATGCCCGCGCTGAACAACGATGAGATCATCATCCCGTCGTTTATCGGCTGGGGCGTAAAGGAAGAGGACGCCTACAACTACAGCGCCATCGGCTGCGTCGAGACTGCCGTACCGGGCAAGTGGGGCTACCGCTGCACCGGTATGAGCTATATCAACTTCCCGCGGATGCTCCTTTGCGCCATGAACGACGGCGTCGATCTGACCAGCGGCAAGCGTTTCACGAAAGGCTGCGGCTATTTCAAGGATATGAAGAGCTACGAGGAGCTCCTCGCCGCCTGGGATAAGACTGTGCGCGAAGTCACCCGGTATTCGGTCATCGTCGAGAACGCCATCGACAAGGCCTCCGAGCGGGATGTGCCCGATATCCTCTGCAGCGCGCTGACGGACGACTGCATCGGCCGCGGCAAGACCATCAAGGAAGGCGGCGCCGTGTACGATTTCATCTCCGGCCTGCAGGTGGGCATCGCGAACATGGCCGATTCCCTGGCCGCCATCAAAAAGCTGGTCTTCGAGGAAAAGAAGATCACGCCGGAAGAGCTCTGGAACGCCATTCTCGACGATTTCCAGTTGCCGGAGAACCAGCGCATTCAGAAAATGCTTATCCGCGACGTGCCCAAATACGGCAACGACGTCGACTATGTGGATCAGCTCGTGGTGGAAGCCTACGACTCCTATATCGACGAGATCAAAAAGTATCCCAATACGCGGTTCCACCGCGGTCCCATCGGCGGCATCCGCTACGCCGGCACCTCCTCGATCAGCGCGAACGTCGGACAGGGCATGGGCACCATGGCCACCCCGGACGGACGAAACGCCCACGAGCCGCTGGCTGAAGGCTGCAGCCCGGCGCATAACGCCGATACGCATGGCCCCACCGCGGTCTTCAAGTCTGTCTCGAAATTGCGGACAGAAAAGATCACCGGCGGCGTCCTGTTGAACCAGAAGATGACGCCGCAGATGCTTTCCACCGAGGAAAACAAGCAGAAGCTCGAGATGCTCATCCGCACGTATTTCAATCGGCTGCACGGCTATCATGTGCAGTACAACATCGTCTCCCGCGAGACCCTGCTGGACGCCCAGGCGCATCCTGAAAAACACAAGGACCTGATCGTGCGCGTGGCCGGCTACAGCGCCTTCTTCAACGTTTTGTCCCGCGCGACGCAGGACGATATCATCGCCCGTACCGAACAAACATTATGATCAACAGGAGGAAGCTATGAAACTTTATATCGATGATGCGAATGTCAGTGAGATCCGCCGTCTGGTCGATCTATATCCGATCGACGGTGTGACCACCAACCCGTCCATCCTGTCCAAGGTGAAGGGTGATCCCATCGAAGTTTTGAAAGAGATCCGCGCTATCCTGGGCGAGGAGAAGGAGCTTTTCGTGCAGGCTATTCCGACCGACGCCGAAGGCATGATCAGGGATGCCCGCGCGATCGTAGGATTACTCGGAAAGAATACCATCGTGAAGATCCCTTCCGTACCGGAAGGCTTCAAAGCGATCCGGATCCTGAAGGAAGAGGGGATCAAAACCTGCGGTACGGTCGTCTATACGCCTATGCAGGCATATCTCGCGGCGAAAGCCGGCGCGTCGTATGTCGCTCCGTATGTGAACCGCATCGACAACATGGGGTATGACGGGATCGCGGTCACCGAGCAGATCCAGGATATCCTTACGATGCATGATCTTCCGTGCGAAGTGCTGGCGGCTTCCTTCAAGAACAGCCAGCAGGTCCTGACCCTCTGCGCCTACGGTATCGGCTCCGCCACCTGCGCGCCGGCTGTCATCGACACGTTCGTGAAGAACCTGGCCATCGACGGCGCTGTGAATGATTTCCTCTCCGACTTTGCGAAGATCGCCGGAGAAGGCACCACCATGGCGGATCTGATCGGGTGAACGATATGGCATTACTTGTGATCGATATCGGCGGGACTGCCATCAAGTATACCGTCATGGATGAGACGACCGGTTTCAGCGAGGAAAGCGGCCTTCATGCAGGCAGCGTCCCCACGCCCCGGACCAGCCGCGAGGATCTCGTGGAAGCGATCGGAAAGATCTACGATGAAGTCTGCCCGGTGGAAGGCATTGCCATCTCGCTTGCCGGCATCATCGACGTGGAAAAAGGTCTCATTGAGATGGGCGGCGCGCTGCGCTACAACAACGGCTTTTATATCCGCGACGCGCTGTACGAAAGATGCCCCGTCCCCATCATCCTTGAGAATGACGCCAAATGCGCGGGCATCGCGGAAGCGGCGGAGGGAAGCCTGAAGGACGTCCCGAACGGCATGGTGCTGATTTTCGGCACGATGATCGGCGGTGCGCTGATCCATGACCATAAGCTGTACCGCGGCAGTCACTATTCCGCCGGAGAGATCTCTTATACCATCACCGACCGCGGCGGCGAGCCTACCTTTGAAGGCGTCTGGGGCAACCAGTGCGGCGTCCCGCGTCTTTGCCGGCTGTACGCCGGGAAGAAAGGCCTGCCGGAGAACGAAGTGAACGGGCGTGTCGTCTTCGCCGGTGTGAATTCCGGAGAGAAAGAAGCGCTCGAAGCCCTTCGGATCTACGCCAGAGAGATCGCGATCCAGATCTTCAATTTCCAGAATCTCTACGATCCCGACCGGTTCGCGATCGGCGGCGGCATCAGCGCTCAGCCAGCGCTGGTCGAGACCATCCGCGAAGAACTCGCGAAGCTCTACGAGATCTGTCCGTACTTCGTACGCCGCGCCGAGGTCGTGACCTGCCGGTTCCGGAATGACGCGAACCTGTACGGCGCCTATATCAATTTCCGCGAACAGTCAAATTGATCGGAGGTATCATCAGATGATTCAGAAAATCACTGATCCCGCAAGGAAAGCACAGATAGCCAGAGACGTCCTGGAAGCGCTTCAGGACTGGTTCGGCGTGGAAGAATCCCGGGAATACTATATCCGCGAAAGCCAGGGATGGGACTTTTTCGCCGCGATGGAAGGGGAAGAGGCCGTCGGATTCCTTTGCCTGAAGGAGACCGGGAAAGCCACCGTTGAGCTGGCGGTCATGGGCGTCAAACAGGAATATCACCGTCACGGACTGGGAAGAGAACTGTTTGAAGCCGCGAAAGCCTTCGCGGTAGCCGCCGGGTATGAGTTCATGCAGGTCAAGACGGTCGCCATGGGCTATTATGAAGATTACGACCGGACCAACCGTTTCTATCAGAGCGTCGGATTCAAGGAACTGGAGATCTTCCCGCTCCTTTGGGACGAGGCCAATCCCTGCCAGATCTATATTCAGTCGTTAAAATAAAACGAGTCTGGTTTGGCAGCTTTCCCACTGGATTTTATGCCTGATTTCAGGTACAATAATATAAACCCACATCATAAGGAGGAAATACTCATGGAAATGAAATTCTATCGCTGCTCCGTCTGCGGTCAGATGGTCGCTATCGTCAAGAAAAAAGGCTGCCCCATCATGTGCTGCGGCAAACCCATGGAAGAGATCATTCCCGGCACCACCGATGCGTCCGTGGAAAAACATGTTCCTGTCTATGAAGTTAAAGACAATATCGTGAGTGTTACCGTCGGTTCTGTAGAACATCCCATGATCCCTGAGCACTATATTGAGTGGATCTCCCTTCAGACGAAATTCGGCAACCAGCGCAAGGCTCTTCAGCCCGGCGAGGCTCCGAAGGCCGACTTCGCCATCCTTCCAGGAGATGAAGTCCAGGCTGTTTATGCCTACTGCAACCTGCACAGCCTCTGGAAAGCATAAAAAAGATAACCGGACGACATCGTCCGGTTTTTCAGTAAAAGAGAAGAATTATGATCAAATCTGCAGGAGGAAGCTATGGGAATCATTGAAGCTATGAGACTGGACGGGAAGTGTGGGTTTGTCACGGGAGGCGCGAGAGGCATCGGAAAATGCACCGCTACCGGTTTTGCGGAAGCAGGCGCGGATGTCGCCATCGTCGATCTGGACTTCGAGACCGCCGAGAAAACGGCCGCCGAGATCGCGGAAGCTACCGGAAGAAAAGTCATTGCCATCCAGTGTGACTGTACCGATCCAAGCCAGGTCGCGGCCATGGTGCAGGAAGTCGTTGAAAAGCTCGGCCGGCTCGACTTCTGCCACGCGAACGCCGGCATCTGCATCAACGCGCCGGCCGAAGAAATGACCTACGAACAGTGGCTGAAAGTTCTGAACATCAACCTGAACGGCGTATTCCTTACGGATATCGAGGCCGGCAAATACATGCTGGCGCATGGCGGCGGGTCCATCATCAACACCGCGTCCATGTCGGCCCACATCGTGAATGTCCCGCAGCCGCAGTGCGCCTACAATGCCTCAAAAGCCGGAGTCATCCAGCTGACCAAATCCCTGGCCATCGAATGGGCGAAACGCGGCGTGCGCGTCAACAGCATCAGCCCCGGCTACATCGGCACCGACCTGACGCTCAGCAGCCCGCATCTGCAGCCGCTCATCGCGAAATGGAACGAGATGGCGCCGCTCGGCCGGCTTGGCAAGCCGGAAGAACTGGAATCCATCTGCGTTTACCTCGCCGGCGACACCAGCACGTTCACGACCGGCTCCGATTTCATCATCGACGGCGCTTTCACCTGCTTCTGATCTTTATCAACCGGACGACAATTTATGAAAACTCTCTATGTATCCGACCTCGACGGCACGCTTCTGCGTTCGGATCAGAAGACTTCTGCCTACACCAACCGGACGATCAACCGCCTGGTGGAGCAGGGAATGCTCTTTTCCTACGCGACGGCCCGATCCTACAACACCGCGCACAAAGTCACGGCCGGCATGACCGCCGCGTTCCCGCTCATCGTCTACAACGGCGCTTTTATCAAGGACAACGCCACCGGCGAGATGCTACTGGAAAACTTTTTCGTTCAGTCGGACGCGGCAGCGCTGATCCTGGAACTGATCAGTGCCGGGATCCGGCCTATCGTATACGGATTTGTGGAAGGAGAAGAGAAGTTCTCCTATCTGGCGGATGAGATCAACCAGCCTACGAGGGACTTTGTCCTTTCCCGCGCCGGCGACAGCCGCGACCGGCCGATCGCAGGGCTGGCGGCTCTCCTGGAAGGCGACATCTTCTATATCACCTGCATCGATTCGCCGGAAAAGCTCGGACCCTTCCACGAAAAATACAAAGATCGGTATCACTGCGTTTATCAGCGCGACATCTATTCCGGTGACCAGTGGCTGGAGATCATGCCCCTGAACGCGTCCAAGTCGCGCGCCATCCTGCAGCTGAAAAAACTGCTGGGCTGCGACAGGCTCGTCGTCTTTGGCGACGCCATCAACGATCTGGACATGTTTCAGATCGCGGACGAAGCCTACGCGGTCGAAAACGCGTGTTCCGAACTGAAAAAAGCCGCCACTTCCGTCATCAAGTCCAACGATGAGGATGGCGTTGCCCGTTGGCTGGAAAGCCATGTGATCTATCCATAACAAGAGGAGGAGCCCTATGCGCACAGGTCTCAGTATCTACAGTTTATTCAATGACATCCGAAAAGGTCAGATGAGTGTGGAGGAAGCTTTCGCTTTCATGAAAGCCCAGGGATGTGAATCCACGGAGATCGCGAACTTCGTCGTTCCGCTCCATACGCCCGATCACCGGTATATCCCGGAGATGGCCATGAAGCTCAGGGAATATTCGGATAAATACGACGTTCCGATCGGTGCGTACAGCTGCGGTTCGGATATCGGAAGAGCGGAAGGGCCCATGTATCAGGGCATGCGTCAGTATGTCTTCAGTGAGATCGATCTGGCCCACCTTCTGGGCGCCCCGCTCATCCGCATCGATCTCGTCCGGGTGATGGTAGGCAAGGACGATACCGGTATCGAAGCTTTTGACCGCATCTTTGAGCGCTGCGTGAACGTCGCCCGCGAAATGGCCGACTACGCTGCCCAGTACGGCATCATGCTCACCGTAGAAAACCACGGCACACTTATGAACGGCGCTGACCGTGTGGGCAAGCTCGTACGTGCTGTTGACCATCCGAATTACGGCGTCACCCTGGACATCGGCAACACCGTATGCGTCGACGAGGACGCGCTCGACTGTGCGCGCGACCTGCTCCCCTACGCGAAAGAGATCCATATTAAAGATTTCTACATCCGTACCGATCCTTACGTGATCGGCGCGAAATACAAAGAAGGCTATCAGGCGACCTCCGACCCGGGCATCCTCGGCAACGGCAGCTGGATGCCAACCAAACACGGCCGGTATCTGCGCGGCGCCATCGTCGGTCACGGCGATCTGCCCATGAAAGAGATCATCACCCTGATCAACCGCTCAGGGTTCGACGGCGATGTTCTGATCGAGTTCGAAGGCATGGAAGATCCGCGCCTCGCCAGCGAGATCAGCCTGAAGAACCTTCGTCAGCTGCTTGAAATGACTAAATGATTGCTTAGTCCGGATATAATGATCAACCGGACGATGCCTGATCGGCCAGGAAAGCCAGTACCTGCTCCCGGCTTTTGAGCGCGGTACCCGCGCCGACGGCGGTGGTGCAGATCGCGCCGCAGGCGTTCGCGAAACGAAGCGCGTCTCTGGGAGAGGCGCCTCGCAGGATCTCGCAGGCAAAGCCGGCCACGAGGTTATCACCGGCGCCGGTCGCGTCGACCGGCTGGATCTTACAGGCAGGGAGGAAGAAAGATTCCTCCCTGTTTTTATATAGGCAGCCTTTGCTGCCCAGTTTGATGATCACGTTACGGATCCCATAGGACAGGAACACGTCCGCCATTTCCTCCGGCTCTTCTTTCCCGGAGAAATACCGGGCTTCATCCTCGTTGGGCGTGATATAGTCGATCAGCGGCAGACTTTCCTTCAGATCGTCCAGTGACAGAAAACGGAAGTTCGGAAGTTTCGTGTCCGCGATCACGATCTGTCCGGCATCCTTCGCCGCGGAAAGTACCGCGTGAATGATCTCTGGATCGTCGAAAGGAGCCCGGAACAGCGATCCCAGGACAATAGCCCGCGCGTCCGAAAACAGGGAGATCCTCTTTTCCGGATGGAAATTGTAGCGATGCGCCGTGTTGGTAATGGATTTTCGGGAACCGTCGTCTTTTACGAACATCGTCGTTACGGGTGTGGGGTGGTCTGCTGACCGGACGATCCGGCTGCAGTCTGCTCCGGACCCGGATAAGGCAGCGGCGATCATATCCCCGGCTGCGTCTTCGCCCAGAGCGCAGAGGATCGCGGTCTTTGTGCCGAGCTTGGCCGCGGCCATCGCTTCGTTGACGGCCTCGCCGCCGACACTTAAGGTGCTGGAAACAGCCCGGTATCCGGAAGCGGAGATAGGCTCGGGATCAAAGCCCTTGATGATCGAATCCACCAGAGCCATACCGATACAAACAAGATCAGGACGCTGTGACATAAAAACACCACCTTCCACGAACGATTTTCTGCTGATGAGTATATCAGAAAGCAGGGCGATTTACCAGTTCGGCTGAAAAACATATATATTCTACAAAACAGTGCTGGAAAATGCACAAAAACTGGATATATCTACAGAAATGCAGGGGGCGGAAGGCAAAAAGCTTGACTTTAGCGCGTTGCCGTAATAAAATAGTTGTCACGTTGAAAAATGCGCTAGCGCGGTAAAGCGGCAAAGTGCCCGGTATAGCCGGGCTGAAATATTACCAGAAACGGAGTTTACGTAAGTGACGAAGTATATCATCAAGCGGCTCGTGATGGCGATCCTGACGGTTTTCATCGTCGCGACCCTGACCTTTTTCCTTATGAACGCCGTCCCCGGCGGACCGTATGAGGCGGAAAAGTCCATCAGTCCGCAGGCCAAGGCAGCCCTGGAGGCAAAATTCGGCCTTGATCAGCCGTTATTCACTCAATATCTGACTTACATGAAGAACATCCTGCACGGAGACTTCGGCCCGTCGCTGAAGCAGCGCGGAAGAGAAGTCATCGATATCATCCTGACGAAGTTCCCGGTCTCCGCGAAAGTCGGCGGTCTGTCCGTCCTTGTTTCGCTGATCGTCGGGATCCCGGTAGGATGTATCGCGGCCCTGAACCGCGGCAAAGCTTCCGACAGCACCATTATCGTGATCGCTACGATCGGTATCGCGGTCCCGAGTTTCGTTGTCTGTTCGCTGTCCATGTATCTGTTCGGTGTTAAGCTGGGCTGGCTGCCGACCGTCGGTCTCATGTCGTGGAAGAATTATATCATGCCGGTCTTTGCGCTGTCTTTCTATCCTACCGCTTACATCGTCCGTCTGATGCGATCGTCCATGCTGGACGCACTGGGTCAGGACTATATGCGTACGGCTCGGGCAAAAGGCGTTTCCGAGACAGTCAGCCTGTTCAAGCACGCCCTGCGTAACGCGATCCTTCCGGTCGTGACCTATGTCGGCCCCATGATGGCCTACACACTGACCGGTTCGTTTATCGTGGAGAAAGTGTTCACGATCCCCGGACTGGGCGGTGAGTTCGTCAGCTCCATTACGAACCGCGACTATATGATGATCATGGGCACCACGATCTTCCTGGCGACTCTTATGGTCTTCATCAACTTCGTGGTAGACATCGTTTACAAGATCATCGATCCCCGGATCAACCTGAAGTGAGGAGAGCGAAAGAATGAAAAGATTTCCCTTGTCATTTCAGTTAAAAGCGGAGGACTTCCTCCCCGCGTCCGATGCAGAAAAACAGGAACTCGTCGTAATGCGCGAGTCTGTGGGCTTCTGGAAGGACAGCCTCCGGAGACTGGTCAAGAACAAAGTAGCCATGGTCAGCCTTGTCGTGATCGTGATCATCATGTTCTTTTCCTTTATCGTTCCGAGTTTCTACCCCTATTCCTATGAACAGCAGCAGAAAGGCGCAGAAAACATGCGCCCCATGACCTATTCCCAGGAGGAACAGGCGCGGATCGACGCCGGCGAGAAGGTATTCCCGCATTTCCTCGGTACGGATAAGCTCGGCCGTGATTACGCGGTGCGTATCATGGTCGGAAGCCGGATCTCCCTGACGGTCGGCCTGATCGCCGCCGCCATCATCCTGTTTATCGGCGCGCTGTATGGTTCCATCGCCGCGTTCTTCGGCGGATGGGTCGATATCATCATGATGCGGATCGTCGATATCATCTACACGATCCCCGACGTTCTCCTGATCGTTCTGATCTCCTTCGCGATCCGCCGGCCGCTGGAACAGCTGTCCGAACAGGCTGCTTTCCACTGGATCCATACCGTCGGCCCGAACCTTGTCAGTATCTTTATCGTTTTCGCGCTTTTGTACTGGGTCGGCATGGCCCGTATCGTAAGAAGCCAGGTCCTGGTCCTTCGTGAAAGCGAATACGTGACCGCCGCCCGTGCGCTGGGCGCCGGCAACGGACGGATCGTCCGCAAGCATCTGCTGACGAACTGCATCGGTACATTGATCGTTACCACGACCCTGCAGATCCCGTCGTCCATCTTTACAGAAAGCTACCTCTCTTTCCTTGGTCTTGGCGTTGCGGCACCGCTGCCCAGTCTTGGATCTTTGGCCAGCTCTGCCATCAACGGTATGAATACTTACCCGTATCTGCTCGTTGCTCCCGCTGTTCTGATCAGTCTGATCATCCTCAGCTTCAACCTGTTCGGCGACGGCCTTCGGGACGCCTTCGATCCCAAGATGAAGAAGTAAGGAGGCGGAAATGAGCGAACATCTCGTAGATATCCAGAACCTGCATTTAAGCTTCTTCACACCGGCCGGCGAAGTCAAAGCCCTGAACGACGTCTCCCTCTTTCTGGATGAGGGCGAAGTCCTCGGCGTAGTCGGCGAATCCGGTTCAGGCAAGAGCGTTACCGCCTCGGCCATCATGGGCATTACGGCGGATCCGGGACGCATCGTCAGCGGCAAGGTCATCTTCAACGGACATGACATCGGCTCGCTGGACGAAAAAGAACTTCGCAAGATCCGCGGCAAGGAAGTCTCCATGATCTTCCAGGATCCCATGACTTCCCTGAACCCGGTCTATACCGTCGGCAATCAGATCGAGGAGGCCATCCTCCTTCACACCGAAAAAAACAAACAGGAAGCCAAAGAGCGTGCCATCGAGCTGCTGCGCCTGGTCGGCATCAACGAACCGGAAAAGCGCATCAAACAGTATCCGCATGAACTTTCAGGCGGTATGCGCCAGAGGGTCATGATCGCCATCGCTCTGGCCTGTGAACCGAAACTGCTCATCGCCGATGAGCCTACGACCGCTCTGGACGTTACCATTCAGGCCCAGATCCTCGAACTGATCATGGAACTGAAGAACAAGCTCGGCATGGCGGTCATTCTGATCACCCATGACCTGGGCATCGTTTCCTCCATGTGCGACCGGATCGCGGTCATGTATGCCGGCAAAGTCATCGAGTGCGGCACGACGGATGATATCTTCTATAACACAAAGCACGAATATACCAAGGGACTCCTTCGAAGCGTTCCGAACCTGTATGAGGAAGAATCCAGCCGTCTGATCGCGATCGAAGGGACTCCGGTCGATATGCTGAATCCGCCCGCGGGATGCCCCTTTGCTCCCCGGTGCCCGCAGTGCATGAAGATCTGCCTGAAGGAAATGCCGCCGTATCATGAATTCAGCGACATTCACTATTCCGCCTGCTGGCTTACCCAGAAAGCGGAATTTGAAGAAGCCGGAAAGGGGGAAGAATGATGGCGAACCAAGATATTCTGGTCGAAGTCCAGCACCTGAAACAGTACTTCCCCGTAGCCGGCAGTTCAATTTTCAAGAAGGCCTATGTCAAAGCCGTCGATGATGTCTCCTTCGCGATCCCGCGGGGAACCACCCTTGGACTGGTCGGAGAATCGGGCTGCGGCAAGACCACGACCGGCCGTACGCTCCTGCAGCTGTATGAGCCCACCGCCGGCCGCATCATCTATGACGGAGAGACGATCTTCGATTCCGGACTGGACGGGAAAAAAGTGAAAGCCAACATGCTTCCTTACAGAAGGAAGATGCAGATCGTTTTCCAGGATCCCTATGCCAGTCTGAATCCCCGTATGACCGTCGGTGATATCGTGGGTGAGGCTATCGATATCCATCACCTTGCCGCGTCCCGTGAGGACCGCAGAGACAAGATCATCAAGATGCTCGAGCGTGTCGGACTGAACTCCGAACACGCGAACCGTTATCCGCACGAGTTTTCCGGCGGACAGCGCCAGAGGGTCGGTATCGCCCGGGCTCTGGCTGTCGATCCGGAATTCATCGTCTGCGACGAACCGATCTCTGCACTGGATGTTTCCATCCAGGCACAGGTCATCAACATGCTGGAAGATCTTCAGCATGAATTCGGTCTGACCTATCTCTTCATTGCCCATGACCTGAGCGTGGTAAAGCATATTTCTTCCCGCATCGGTGTCATGTATCTGGGCAAGATGGTGGAGATGGCGGACAGTAATGAGATCACATTCCACTGCTGCCATCCCTACACCAAGAGCCTGATCTCCGCGATCCCCATCGCGGACCCGAAGATCAGCCGTGCTTCAAAGCGTATCGTCCTGGAGGGCGATATCCCCAGCCCGGTGAACCCGCCTTCCGGCTGTCACTTCCGTACGAGATGTCCTTACGCGACGCCTCTGTGCGCGGAGAAGGAGCCTGAGTGGAAAGAGGTCAGCCCCGGTCATTTTTGTGCCTGCCATCATCTGGATCAGGTGAAGTGACCACGTCCCATTGATAATATCCGAGCGATCCGAAAGGAAAGAACGGAAATTATAAAACATATCCTATAGGAGGAAAACATGAAAAAATCATTTATCCTGATCGCACTGGCACTTGTCTGCTGCATGCTGATGACTGCCTGCACCGGCGGTGCGAAGTCCGGCGGCAAGATCCTGAACGTACAGGTCGGCCCGGATCCCGAAACGCTGGATCCCGCGCTGAACAGCGCTGTGGACGGCGGCAATATGCTGCTTCACACCTTTGAGTGCCTGCTGACAGTCGACCAGAACGGTGCGATCGCTCCCGGCTGCGCTGAGAAATGGGAAAGTTCCGAAGACGGTCTTACCTGGACCTTCCATCTGCGCAAAGGCCTGAAGTGGTCTGACGGCTCTGCCTTCACCGCTTCTGACTTCGTTTACAGCTGGCAGCGTGTCGCGGATCCCGCGACGGCAGCTCCCTACGCTGACACCGTTCTGTGGCCTGTCGAGAACTTCGACGCGGTCTTTGCCGGCGAGATGGCTCCCTCCGAGCTGGGCGTTTCCGCTCCCGACGATCAGACCTTCGTGGTCAAACTGAGCGCCGCCTGCCCGTACTTCGAGAGCCTGGCAGCTTTCGCTACCCTGAGCCCTGTCAACAAGGCTACTGTCGAGAAGAACGGCGATGCATGGGCTGTCAGTCCTGACACCTATGTTTCCAACGGTCCCTTCATGATCACCGAGTGGGTTCCCGGAAGCCACATCGTTACCATGAAGAACCCCAACTACTGGAACAAAGACGCCATCAAACTGGATGGAATCAAATGGCTCCTGATCGAAGACTCCAACGCTTCCTACAGCGCTTATCAGACCGGCGAAGCTCTCTTCATCAAAGACGTTCCTACCGAAGAGATCCCCAGCCTGATGAACAATCCCGAGTTCCATATCGATCCGATCATCGGTACCTATTATCTGAACCTGAACTGCACCAAAGAGCCTTTCAACGATGAGCGTGTCCGTAAGGCCATGAGCCTTGCCATCGACCGTGATTATGTGGCCGGCACCATTATGCAGGGCACCTATGTCGCGGCTTACAACTTCATGGGTCCCGGCTGGGCAGATCCCGCGGGCGGTGACTTCTACGCGAACGCCAATGGCGGCAAGCCCTACATCAGCTCCGATTACGAAGCCAATCTTGCTGAAGCCAAGGCTCTTATGCAGGAAGCCGGATATTCCGGAAGCGAAGACAATCTGGATATCAAGATCACCTATTCCACCAACGATTCCGGTTACCACAAAGTTGTCGCCGAGTATCTCCAGCAGGCCTGGAAGCAGATCGGTATCGACATGAGTGTTGAGATCGTTGAATGGGCGTCCTTCACTCCCATGCGCCGTGCCGGTGACTACATGGCCGCCCGTAACGGCTGGGTAGGCGACTACAGCGATCCTTCCAACATGATCGAACTTCTGTACTCCTCCAACGGCAACAACGATGGTAAGTACAACAACCCCGACTTTGATGCCGCGATCGATATTTCCCGTTCCACCATGGATGTGAACGAGCGTTCCGCCGCCCTGCATCAGGCTGAGGATATCCTTATGGAAACCGCCGGCTGTGTCCCGGTTGCCTACTATACCGACTTCTATCTGCAGTCTTCCAAGATCACCGGTATGTGGCATTCTCCGTACGGCTACTGGTATTTCATGTATGCTGATTTCAGCGAATAATTTCTCATATTCCTTTGGAAGAAAGACCGCCGCGCGAGTTTTCTCGTGCGGCGGCCTTTTTTCTGGTTTTCTTTCATGATCAGAGATCAGATATTCATCGCGGCGCCGTACGCGCTGCGGTTCGTGGTCTGGATCGTGCCGGGTTTTTTACAGTCGCCTACCATCCAGAACGACCGGCTCGTGCCGTAGAAGGAAAGGGCTTCGTCGCTCTTCGCACGCATGCCCACCGAAAGGACGACAGAGTCAGCCGGAAGGTCGTGGTCGTTTCCTTCTTTATCGGTATAGGTCACGTGATCGGGGAAGATCTCCTTCGCGGTCGCGTTCAGGACGAAGTGGAAATCCGGAATGGCTTCCCAGGCGGCCTGGAACATGGAGCGGTAATGGATGAGGGTGGAATCCGCCGCGAGCTGGTCGCGCATCTCGACGACTGTGACTTCATGCCCGTTCTGGGCAAGGTACATACCGGTCTCGACGCCGACTTCGCCGCCGCCGATCACGACGACCTTATGGTCGATCTTTTCCTTGTGCATGAGCGCATCCGTGGCGATCGTAACGTTTTCACCGTCCACACCGGGGATCCGCGGGATAATGGGGCTCGCGCCGATCGCCACGACGACCGCGTCATATTGATCGTTCAGCATGTCCGGCGTAGCCTTGGTATTCAGATGAACGGTGATGCCCTGTTTATTCACCTGATGGATCAGGTAATCCTTGTAATCGCGCAGTGTCCACTTGAACGGGACATAGTCCGCGTGGCGGATGGCGCCGCCGAGCTCGCTTTCCGCCTCATAGATCGTGACGTCGTGGCCGCGCTCTTTCAGGAACAGCGCCGTACGCATGCCGCCTGGGCCGCCGCCAATGACAGCGACCTTCTTTTTCTCTTCGGCGGGAATACCGATATATTTATCCACCGCTTCGAAGCCGAATTTCGGGTTGACAGAACAGGTAGTCGTGATGACATCATGGGCTCCGCGGCCGTGACATTTGTTGCAGCGCAGGCACGGGACGAGGTCATCCTTGCGGCCTTCAGCAATGATATCGCCGTACAGCGGGTTGGAGATCCAGGCACGTGCCATCGCGACCAGATCTACCTTCCCGTCCGCGATCGCCTGATCCGCGATCTCCGGGTCGAAGAAACCGCCCACATTACTGACCAGGAACTTGAATCCCTGCGCTTTGACCTTCGCGGCCATTTCCAGGAACGGAGTGGGGCAAAGTTCGAAGGGGATCGGATGGTTCGGATCGCCTTCCGCGGAGCGGACCTGGACGATATCCAGGTAGGGCTCGGCCAGCTTCAGGAATTCGATCCCTTCTTCAAATGTATAGCCGCCTTCGGGCTCCTCGCCGGAAAACTGGATCTCGATCAGCATGTCATTGCCGGCGACGCGTTTGATCTCCTGAAGGAGCAGCAAGGGGAAGCGGCAGCGGTTTTCAAAGGAACCGCCGAACTCATCGGTACGGAAGTTAGTCAGCGGGGAAAGCAGCTGGCCTGGTACCTGGGCCCGGTAGGACATGTGGATCGTGACCGCGTCATACCCGAGACGTTTATAGAGAGCAGTCCGCTGACCGTAGCTCTTGATGATCTTATAAAGATCTTCCTTGGGGATATCATCGCCGATCACGCCCAGCATATCGAAGCCGCTTTGCATGATTTTGGAGCTCGCGCTGACAGCTTCGACATGACCGTTTTCGTCTTCGTAGCGGAAGACCCGGTTGGCAGAGAAGAGCGAGCCGGAAACAATGGAGCCGACGGCATGCATGCCTTCGATCAGCTCGACCATATAGTTCTGGCACTGCGCGTCATACATATTAAAGTCCGGGAAGTGCGGAATATCGAGAAAGTCCGGCAGCGGGGGCATATCGTAATTGTCCAGTACCCCCGCCATTGTAACAAAAGCAGCGCCGGCTTTCGCACGGCCCATGAAGTGCGCGATGGTCGGATCGGCCGGGTATTTTTCCGGTCCCTGGGAGAAATGCGGAAGGGAGTTGGATGACTGCATCCGGTTTTTCAGGATAAACTTACCGACCCGGATCGGGCTCAGCAGGTGGGGATAAGCTGGCTGCATGTTATATTCCTCCTTGTGGATTTCGGTTAGGATGTCATAATAATTATATCATAGTACGATCATTCAGGAGAAAAGAATTAGGCTATTTTGTAGATTATTCTATATCCGCCCCAACGCTTTGGGGCGTTTGTTGCGTTTTTCTTTATATGCCCCAACGCTTTGGGGCGTTTGTTGCAATTATCGTCCTCGCCACCCAGTACATTTTTGCATTATTGGGTGACGCATCAATTTGACGAGCTGTTTTCCCCAATCCCTGGGCGAGAAGAGTCGTCTGGCTGGTATTTTATCCAGAAAATTCAACCCGCGGAAGCTTCGATTGGGCAAAAAAGAGTTTTTAACGACTATCCTCTCTAATCCTTGGAGAAGATAGCACGTCCGGTTGATATCTCATCTAAAAAACACTAGTGATTTTGGGTGGCGGAACGAGAAAAAAAGCTAAACGCCCCAAATGACATGCACATTGCCTTTTCAACAGTGATTTTCTCGTGGAATCTCAGTGATTATGGAAAAAAGTAGAGTTTTCTTATCGAATGTGGTAGACTGAGAAAAACCTCTTGTGATAAAAGAGAACTCTACAAAGGAACCAGTAGTATGAGCATCTATACATATGAGAGAAAAGCCCAGTATCACGAGACCGACAAGATGGGGATCATCCATCATTCGAACTATGTGAAATGGATGGAAGAAGCGCGGGTCGCGTTCCTGGATTCGATCGGGTGGAGCTTCAAACGGATCGAGGAGAACGGGATCGTTTCACCAGTCGTTTCAATCAGTGTTGAATACAGGAAACAGGTCGAATTCGAAGACCTGGTGGAAGTCCGTCTCTCCATCCTGCGGTATAACGGAACGATCCTGGAACTGGAATATGAGTTTTTTAATAAAACAAAGAATGAAGTCTGCGCGAAGGCGTCTTCCCGCCATGTCTTTATCCGGGAAGAGAAGCTGGTCTCGCTGAGGCGCGTCCTGCCTGCGATGGATGAAGTCATCCGAGGGCTTATCAATTAGAGAAATCCTGAAAAGTGGAGGCAAATCAAATGACCACTCCCAACATGCCGATCAAAATCGGAAAGAGGATATGCAAGAACAGGATCACCATGGCGCCTACCGTGAAATTCAACGCGGGCGAGGATGGGATCGTCACAGACTTTTTTGTGAGACATTATTCGCTTCGCGCTGAACATGGATGCGGCCTGATCTGTGTGGAAGCAACGGCTGTTTCTCCCGAAGGACGTCTGTTCCCTTCGCAGATCGGTCTGTGGAATGACGATCAGATCGAAGGACACAGAAAGATCGTTGAAGCCTGTCATCCCTATGGAGTGCTGATCATTCCGCAGCTCCATTACGGCGGACTTGGCACACATCCGAACTGCGGCCCACTGACTTCTCCGACAGCTGTGCTTTGGAAGAGGGGAGAGTGTGAAGTGATGGCCAAAGAGTTGACGGTCCCGGAGATCCACCGGATCGAGCAGTGCTTTATCGACGCGGCAGTCCGTGCGAAAGCCGCGGGATATGACGGCGTGCAGCTGCATGGTTGTCACAGCTATCTGATCAATGATTTTGCTTCCGCGGTGAATCAGCGCAGTGATGAATACGGCGGAAGCACAGAGAACCGTGCCCGCCTGGGATGTGAGATCATAGAAGGGATCCGGAAAGCCTGTGGTGAGGACTTTATCATTTCCGTCCGGACATCCGGCTGTGATCCGACAGTGGAAGAGAGTATCGGGATAGCCGAGTATTATATAAAAGCAGGATGTGATTATCTGCAGATCTCCAACGGGATCCAGGATGTGAGCGATCTTCCGCATGATGAAAGCCTTCCTTACAACCGGATCGCCTCTCTCGGCGTGAGATTCCATGAGCATTTCAAAGGGATCGTTCCGGTTTCCCTGGTCAATGGGATCCGGACTCCGCAGCAGGTATACTACCTGCTGGAAAATGAGCTGATCGATACGGTGGATCTCGCCTGCGGCCTGCTTGCGGATCCGGCCTTTTCAGAAGCCATCCTTGACGGAAAGCCCTATGTCAAATGTTATGACTGCAAACACTGCGCGTGGGCGGATCACAAACATCCGTGCCCGGCACTGAAGAAACGAGGGAACGAAGCCTGGGAGTGGATCTGAAGCATATGAGAAGAATTTGTTTTTACCTCTAAGAGGGATATGATATACTATTGAAATAAACCAAAATAAAAAAGAGATAGGAGATCACAAGGTTCCCCAGGGGATCCGGAATCAAGATGATAAATATAGAGAAGTTGAGAAGGGCGTTTCGCCTGGAGATCCCTGTGAAAGGGATCTGTGCGGACCCGGAAGGGGCAGAGGGGATCTGTCAGTTAAACACGGAAGACCTGCTGGCAGCCCTCCGGAATCTGAAAGAGAAAGACTGGACGCCGAAAGAACTGTATGAAAGGTGGAGTCGGTTCACGGATGAGCAGCTGACTCTCGGGCACTTTAAACTTGCGCCTGAGACCGGCGAGCTGGGCTGGATGATAGTAAACCTGATCACCAGCTGCGCGGAAGAGCTGAAGGACCACGATGATCTCAGCGGATATATCGACTACGAGCTGATGATCGAGGATCTCGAACTGGCACAGCAGGGCGGAAAGAAGAAAGAACCCCGCAGCTGGCGGTATACGGATATGTCCAAGCTCGAGAATATCGAAGAACTGGATGACGAAGAGTTCCAGGTGATGCTGAGCGCCAGGGAGGTCCGGGAATTCCGGGAGATCATCGAGGAACTGATCAGCAGGAATTATCCGGAAGCGATCTATATCAAGGCATATAGCTGCTATGTGGGAGACAGGCTGTATAAAAACAACTGGAAGATGTCCCGCGATCTGCTGCTTCGGCTGATGGATCATCCGGACGTTGCGGATGAGGATAAATGCTGGTACGCGAACATGCTCGGCTATATCTATTATTACGGACGGACGAACCGCGGCAGAGCGCAGTATGACGAAGCGGCCAGATACTTTACGATCGGCGCGCTGGCCGGGATCCATGAGTCCATGTATAAGCTCGCGGATCTGTATATCGCGGGGAATGGGGTGCTGAAAAACGAAGAGATCGGCGTCCGGCTGATCGTTCAGGTATACCGGGAGAGCCGGGATGAGTTCCTGGGCGGGGATCACCTCTGCAAGTTCGCGGACGCAGCGCTGCGGATGGGGAATCTGTACCGGGACGGGATCGGCGTTTATCCCTCGCAGGAGACGGCGCTGTACTATTATCTGATCGCGGATCTGGCGATCCGGCTCAGGATGGAGGAATTTGATTATATCGGCGATACCAAGGTAGCAGCCGCGATCCGGGAAGAGCTCGCGAAGATCCGGGGCGGTGCGCCGGAGAAGAAGCATCCCCGGCAGATGATCACAGATTCACCCTTCATCCTTCGGGAAGCGATGAAGGAAGGCAGACTGGCGGAAATCAAGGTCGACCGGCTGAAGAAAGGGATCAAGCTGACGGCGGTTCGCGTGCCTGGTTTTCTGGAGCAGCGCGCGCCGGCGGTGCTGACGGTACTGCCGGAATGGGACTACTGCCGGGTGGTCGATAAAGTCGTTCAATATGCCTACGATATCAAACGGTGGGAGATGGCCAGGCCGGATATGAAATCGTTCCGCGCCAATCGCCTGGATACCATGCAGACGAAAGACGGCCAGACATTCTACGTGTTTTTCAGAGATGACGAATGGGTCGCTACGATCCAGGCAGAGCGGTTCGTGACGAACCTGGAATAATATTCAGGAGGGAAGATTTATGCATCCGGATCTGGAACAAACCTTAAGACAGAATATTGAACAGTACAATCAGCTGCACAGCAGCGGGCAGCTGACAAAAGAGAACGTACAGTCATACAGGGCGGACTGTATCGACGCGCTTGCGGAGCGAATGACCAAAGTGGATCAGAAGGACGATGAATTCAAGGAATGCGCGTTCATCGTGAACGCTCTCAAAAACGGATGGCTCGTCTCCGATATCGACACGCTGAGAACGTATTATCAATCCGTTCAGAAATTGCCGAAAAGTAATGAAAAGACCGAAGGTGAATCCTGTCTTTATGTCATATCTTCCTTTAAAGTGGAGAAACTGATAGACAGGATGGAAATGCTGAACCGTGTCAATATGAATATGTATACCAGCAAGTTCACCGATCAATCATTGACAGACGCATATAACGCCATCCGCAGCCACTATTATAACAGGGTCATTTATCCTGCTGAGTATCCGGATGACGCGGATTTTGCCCATGTCGCCGGCAAGGAGGACCTCACGAACGGCGTCAGTTACAGCGAGATCAGCAAAGACCCGGTGCGCGAGGCAAATTTCTTTGAAGCGAAGAAAGAGCGCAGGCGTACGAATGAAGACTATTATATTCCGGAAGTCGATGATCCGATGAATGCGGAAAACGCGGAACGTTTCGAATCCGGATGGTGGCACAGAAATACCGGCGGCATCACAAAAAAGACCAGTCTCGCGGTCAAGCAGTCACTCGGGACAGATATTTATGATGAGATCTACGAAATGAGCCGGGGAAGTGTGAGTGATCGCAAGGTCAAACTGTACCACTCACTGGGAACCAAATACCAGAAGCAGGGGCACGACGTCCTTCAGATGGATTTTGCCGGATCGGGAGGAGAGACTCCCATAAAGAAGCACAAAGGCCGCGGAGGCAAGATCGTCCTGGAAAAAAAGACTGCGGAAGAAATCAAAACTCTCTATGGTACAAAAGTTCAAAAGCCCAGAAAACCGGGTAAGTTTTTCGATTTTATCTGGAAAAGAGAAGGGAGTATGAAAATACCGGGCAAGGAGCCCGCGAAGAAGGTCCACTATGATATTGCCGGCCCCTCTCCTACGATGCTCTGGGGCTTGCCCAACTTTGGAGAGTACAGTATCGAAAATTCCCGCGATAATGCCACTTTCTTCGGCGTGGAATTCCTTAAAGAGCGCTTTGACGACTGGCGCCTTAACGGGAAAGAGCCAAAGCCGATCCACATCCAGCTGTCCGGTCACAGCCGCGGAGCGGTCACAGCCGGTCAGACGGCTATAAAAATCAATGAATGGGTCCAGAAATATTGCCAAAGGTATCCGGATCAAGCGGCAAATTTCAAAGACTTCGTCCACTATGATCTCGTTCTTCGTGATCCGGTCCCGGGATTCGGTACCGACGCGACGATCGGGGACTGTGATCTCAGAAAGGTTCCGAACGTGAACGCGACGGTGTTCTGCTCACTGGGCATCCAGGCCCCTGATGATCTTTATGCGCTGCAGCACGTTCGAGGCGCCAAAAAGCTGATCCTGAACACGATGCTCCATCAGATGGACACCGGCGATACGGATGAATCTCAGATAAACCTCGTGGGCAACGGCAAAGAAGGCCATATGGTGAGCTATTTCGATTCCGAGACCGGTGAAATGCACCGCGGGAGCGGGATCAGCGAGCTCCCGGACGGGGTATATATAGCAGATGAAAAATACAGGCTCATTCGGGTGACCAGCTACAGTCAGCTGAAAGAAATGTATAATTCGACTTTCGATACGACCACACCGCAGCGTATCAGATCCAGAAGGATCCATAAGATGGTTCGCGACTGGTTCTGTGAGAACGAACTGGAGATGAGCTTCCCGGACGAGAGGACCCGCAGGGCGGAAACGGCAAAGGCAAACGGCATCAAGGAAAAGATCCAGGGAATGAAAGTCAAACGTCTGCGCAGCGTTCAGGAAGAGCTTAAGAAGATCGATAAGCTGAAAGCCGATCCCACCACCTCCAGGGAAGCGATGATCGCGGCAAATAAAAACCTGATCAAAGTTTGCAGGGAGTATATGAAAAATACGACGATGCCGCCGAAAGGTATCAGTGCCGATAAAGCCGGCATGGTAGGCGATATTCTGAGCTTCACCATGCGCGAGAACAATCAGCTTTCCAAAGAGCTTAATCTTGTGAGCGCCAACGATCCCAGGGCTATTCTGGACGCGAAGATCCTGGCGCAGAAGGAACGTCTGGAGCAAAGAGAAGGATACCTGCAGAACAAGCAGTTCGCGGAAAGGAAGCGGCTCGAGCAGGAGAAGGAAATCGAGACTATCATCAAGAAAACACGAGAAATCTGCAAAGACAATATCACGAGTCTGAACCAGATCGGCAAGTGGAAAAAGAAGAACGCGAAGTTCAAGGCGATCCTGGAAGAAGGCTCCAGACTGGGCCCGAAGACAAGCATTCGTGAGATGAAAGATTTTCTGGGACGGTTCTCGGCTTTGTCAAAGAAGGAGGACTATGAAAGCCTCCGGAAGGCCGGTGCCATGGCTGCTACTAAATTGAATTCCATTTCGGCCGGTCTGGGCGATCCGGATGTTCCGATCGGTGTCAGGATACAAAACAGGGAAGAAAACCTGGCCTACCTGAAGAATAAAGAGCAGGAACTGAGAAGGCGAAACGAGGCCCAGGCGAATGGTCGCGAGCAGAATCAGGCGCCGCAAAATCAGGAACCGCAGAATCAGGCGCCGCAGCAAGGACTTAATCATTGAGGCGGTCATGAAGAGATTAGTCGTAATTAGAAGGGAGACTGGAACATGAGCAATATGCTGGTAGCTTACTTTTCGGCAGAAGGAACGACAGCCAAGGTGGCAGCGAAACTGGCTTTTAAGCTGGCTGCTGATGTCTTTGAGATCAAGCCGGTGAAACCGTATTCAAAAGCGGATCTTCGCTGGACGAATCCGCTGGCAAGATGCAATAAGGAAAAATTCGGAAACAAGGAAGTTCCCGTAGAGGGAAAAGTCGATCAGTTCGATCAGTATGATACAGTCCTGATCGGGTTCCCGATCTGGTACAGTGCTGCGCCGAATGTCGTGAATACATTCGTAAGCGGTTACGACTGGAGCGGAAAGAAGATCATTCTTTTCGCGACTTCCGGCGGAGGCGGGATGGGAAAATCGGCGGAGAAGCTGAAACCTTATCTGAACGGTAAAGGAGAGATCATGGACGCCAGACTGATCAAAGGGGCAGATGATCTCGAGAAATTCGTCCAGGAAGTGAAAGGTTCAAAGGAGAGCGAATGAAGCTAAGAAAAACGATCAGCTTTATCCTGAAGCTGATCGTGATCCTGTCCGCCGCTACTGGTACGATCATGAGTGCCTCCGCCGGCAGACGCGCGTTCATGGGCGGCAACCGGGTATTCATGTATTTTACGATCCAGTCGAATATCGCCATCGCGCTGATCTGTCTGGCCGGCTGTTTTCTGTTGCTGCGGAAAAAGCCTGTTGGTCCTGTATGGTATGTTGTGAAACTGGTAGGCACAGTCTCCATCACACTTACCGGAGTGGTATTCTGCGCGGTACTTGTCCCGGCTATCGGACCGGGACTCTGGAATGTACAGAATACACTGACCCATGTGATCGTTCCGGCAGCGGCTATCGCTGATTTCTTCATAGCAGCGGCAGGTGTGCGGATCAAAAGAGGAAATGTGATTTATGTGCTCATACCGCCGCTGCTCTACGCCATTTACGCGGGCATCGGATATGTCAGGGGATGGGAATTCGCGAGCGGACAGAGATACCCTTACTTTTTTCTGAACTGGGGAAGCCCCGCCGGAGCGTTTGGCTTTACAAACAGGCTGCCCTATATGGGCTGCGTGTGGTGGATCCTGATCCTGTTCGTCTTCCTGATATTGATCGGATGGCTTTATATCGTTCTGGCAGACAGGATCGGAACCCTTTTTATCATGAAACATAAATACTGAAGGGGACAGACAGCAATGACACTTCAAAAGGATTCACGGGAAAAGACTATAGTTAAAACCAGCGTCATCGGGATCATCGCGAATGTATTCCTGGCCGGATTCAAAGCGGCCATCGGATTGATGACGAATTCCATCGCGATCGTACTCGATGCGGTCAACAACATCTCCGATGCGGGAAGTTCGCTGATCACGATCGTCGGGACGAAGCTGGCGGGCAGGGAGCCGGACAAGAAACATCCCTTCGGATACGGACGGATCGAATACCTGAGTGCCATGATCATTTCCGTGATCGTGTTGTACGCTGGCATCACTTCGTTTGTGGAATCCGTGAAGCAGATCATTCATCCGGAAACACCGGATTATACCACCGTCTCGCTGATCATCGTCGGCGTTGCCGTAGTGGTCAAGATCGTACTGGGGCGGTATGTCAAAAGTGTGGGCGTTCGGGTGAATTCGGATTCCCTGATCAATTCCGGTGAAGACGCGACGCTGGATTCTATTATTTCTTTGTCCACTCTGGTCGCGGCAGGGATCTTTATGATCTTCCATATCTCACTGGAGGCCTGGCTTGGCGCCATCATTTCGATCGTGATCATCAAATCCGGCATAGAGATGCTGCGAGAAACGATCTCACAGATCCTTGGGGAACGCAATGATGTGGAACTTGCCAAAGCGATCAAGGAAACGGTCATGGGTTTCCCCGATGTCCATGGCGCGTATGATCTGGTTCTGAATAATTACGGACCGGATACCTGGAACGGGTCCATCCATATCGAAGTCCCGGATACGTATTCTGCGGCGCAGCTGGATCAGCTGATCCGCGAGATCAGCGTGAAGGTGTTACAGGAACATCATGTCCTTCTGACTGCGGTCGGTGTGTACTCCATCAATACGAAGGATGAGGAAGTCATCGAGATGCAGAAGAAAGTACGCGAGATCGTTTTCGCTCACGAGCATGTCCTGCAGATGCATGCCTTCTATCTTTTGAAGGAAGAAAAGGCGATCCGGTTCGATATTGTGGTCAGTTTCAACGCGAAAGACCGCAGGTCCGTATACAGCGAAGTCATAGCTGACGTGCAGAAAGAATTTCCGGATTATAAGCTGCAGGTCGTCATGGATACAAACTTCGCGGAAGAGTGATCGTACAGCAATATAAAACAGTAAGGGAAGGCTGTGAAGAGATGGAACAGGTTCAGCACGCATTTTCGGAACGAGTCCTCAGGGATATGTACGACGCAGTCCTGGTGCTTGACAGCGAGGGAAATATCCTGTATGTCAACGGACCTGCCTCCCGGATGCTGGAGGTGGACGAGGGCTACCGTGAAACGAGCGAATATTTTTCGCTTCTGACCGACAACGAATATAACAACAGCTTCAGGGAAGCCATTTTCTCCGCGCTGGAAAACAAGGATGAAACGACTGTCAGAAAAGTCCCCTATATGGCACGGTCGGGGAGGAAATATGTCTTTGTCCTTTCCAGTTCTCTTCTGTATGATTCGGACGTCGCACAGCTGGTCGTCACCCTGAGCGATGAGACGACAGCGGAGGAGATGACCCAGAAATTCAATGATTCCTCGCAGACGTTCAGCACGTTCCTTTTCGGTTTCTGCGGATCGATCCTGCTCTATGCGCTCTGGGAATTCCTGGGACATCCTTTCCCCGCGGATTTCCTGACGCACAGTGTGGAGATCCTGGGCATTATTATGCTGGTATTCATCGTACAGCGGACGAGCCTTACCTGGAGAGATCTGGGCATCCGGACTCACGACCTGAAGAAAACCGTCCGGACAGCGCTGATCGTGGCGGGATGCTGCTTTGTCGTCCTGTGTGGATTCAAGGCGGTATGCCGGCTGGTCGATCCCGGCTGTTTCGAACCGGACGCTCCGTTTTTTGATATTCGCCGGTTCGGACTGCGGCAGATCCTGTACATCTTTACCGCGGGCATCCAGGAGTTTCTCGCGCGCAGCGTCGTACAGGGGAACCTCAACCGGATCACCGTGGGAAGACACCCGAAGGCCCGGGCGCTCATTCTTTCGTCTCTGATCTTTGCCGCAATGCATATCCATTTCGGCTTTGTGTTTATGATCGGCGCGGCGGTCCTGGCAGGATTGGAAGGTATCCTCTATAATAAGCAGCAGAATCTTTTCGGTGTGTGGATCGTACACTGGGTCTTTGGTGTCTGTGGGACGCTGCTGTGCCTGATCGACCATTGATGGTAAAGAAAAACGAAAACACAGGAAGTGAAAATCATGGGGAAGAAAAAGCTGCCCTTACCCACAGGGGAATACGCGGTCGGAACTTTGACCTATACAGTAAAAGATGACAGAGAAGAAGTCATGGAACCCGGCACCATGCGAAGCGTGGCTGCGAGGGTGTATTATCCCGTACTGAAAGAAAGTGTGGAAGGCCTTTCCAGGACAGTGGCTCTGTCAGACAACATGATCAAGGGATTCAAAGATTCTTTCAAGGTGGCGCCGAATTTCAAAAAAGACCCGGAAGCCAACCTTTCCGCCTGCTATGCGGATGCCGAGAGGATCCCGGGAAAGAAGTTTCCGCTGATCATGTTCAATCCCGGGTATGATTCCTACCGGGAAGGGAATTCATTTCTTTGTATTGAGCTTGCTTCGCATGGATATGTGGTAATCTGTGTGGCTCATTCCATGGAGCTTATGTGTACGGAGTTCGATGACGGAACCGCGGTTTTCTTTGACAAAAGCCTCTCAAAGAAGATGTATCAGCCTATGCTGGGCGGTATCATGGCCATGTATAAGCTGACGAAAGCCAGCGGCACGGACGAGGAACTGGCAAAACGGTTTGATGAGGTACAGAGAAAATACTGCACCTTTATGATGGAACGGCTTCCCGAATGGGTCAAGGATACGGAGGCAGCGCTGGAATACGCGAAACAGAACCTTTCGGATCTGATCGATTTTGATCAAGGGATCGGCGCGTCCGGGCACTCCTTTGGCGGCGACACGGCGTACGCGCTCTGCGCGCGGAACGAGGCATTTGTCTGTGGCATCAATCTGGACGGAGCGCTGTTCGGGGATTATACGGAGGATGTGCTGACGATACCGTTCATGCAGATCAGCTGCAAAGACAACGCGACTGTGGCAACACGGGCTTATCTCCGTCATACAAAGCCGGTATACAGGGTGCTTTTCAAAGATATGAAGCACATGGGGTTCGCTGACGCGAAATACATGATCCCGATGAAATCCGTGGTAGGCAAGCTGGATCCTGATGTACTGCATGAGAATCTCTGCCGCTGTCACCTGGAATTCTTCGATGCTTATCTGAAAAAGATCAAGGAAGAGCCACAGATCCGGACCAATGAGACCATTACGGTATCGGTCTTCGATCCGGATCTGAGTGAAAACGAAATCTGATTTTTCTGAGGAGATAAGATGGGGTACCGGCCCTGCCTATGGCTTACCAGAAAATCTATAAAAAATACAAGAGGCCCGGAAGATAGGCCTCTTGTACATGGACGAACCAGAAAATCCTTAGGACTGACCGTAAGCCAGTTCCATCATACGGGTCAGAGCTTTGGCCTCGGCTATGCCGCAGCCTTCCGCGGGCTCTCCCGTGAGGAACTGTTCCAGAGGAGAAGGCAGAGGATCCGGCAGCGGGACAGAAACGATTTCTCCGCCGGTCGATTCCGTACATTTGGTGACCTCTCCGATCCCTTTCCCTTCTTTTTTCACCCAGCCCTTTTCTCCATAGACTTCAAAGATGGGCGGCGCGTAGCTGGTGACGAATCCTGTTTCGTTTACCGCGATCGCGCCGTCTTCATATTGCATGACAGTGACCGCGTTGTCTTCCACGCCATCGGTGTTTTTCGCGTTAGCGCCGGGATCCGTGCAGGATCTGGTAAACTGAGAGACGGCGGAAGAGGGCAGGCCCAGAAGCTGATGGATCAGATACATGCCGTGAGCGCCGAGATCGATCATCGCACCGCCGCCGCACTGCGCTTTGTTATAGAAGTGAGGAGGAAGCCAGTCGCGGCTGCTTCCGTTGTGACAGTTCCGGAAACGGACGAAATTGATCTTTCCCAGTTCTCCGCTCTTCGCGACTTCGATCACGGCGCGATTGTCCCGGAAATATTTCTGCGGATAGGATATGGTGAAGAACGTCCCGTTCTCCTTAAACGCGGTTTCGATCTCGTCGCACTGTGCTGAAGTCAGCGCCAGTACTTTCTCCGTAAAGATCCTTTTGCCGGCCTTCGCTGCCCGGATGATGGTATCCGGATGTTCATTGGTCGGGGAACAGACGATGACTCCTTCCGCATCAGATGTCAGGAGTTCGTCCAGACTGGCAAAGCGGGGTACCGGACATTCCTTCTGAAACTCTGCCGCGAGGGAGTCATCCGGCTCATAAAAGCCGATGACTTCTCCGTTTTCCATAGCTGTTTTACAATATCCTGCAGCATGGACATGCCATACGCCAAGAATCGCGATTTTCATTCGAGATCCCTCCTCCTTTTGTTTTTTATAATTGGTTCTGGCTGAGATCGCCATCGCAAGACCGCGGTAAGTCAGTTCTGCCCTGTTTTTCCGGGGCCAGTTGAGCAGAATGATCTCCGGTGTCAGTTTTTCCTGAAGCAAGGAGAAAACTTCATCGATGCTCCTTGCCTGATCAAAGGGAAAAACGTCAGGGAGCGCCTGATGGAAGGTAAGATCCAGTTTCAGGTTATAGTCATATTTCTGCTCCACACCGTAACATGCAGCAACATCCGGCGGGAACAGATCCGCACAGACACCGTCATTCAGTTTCCGACACGGTGCGCAGGGATCATCCGCCCCTGAAGTGAAAACGATCGTGTCGATTTTTCCGGCAGATAACAGGTTGCCATAGTAGCCCATGATGTGTCCATAAGGGCTGAACGTATCGAAGACGCCGCCATTATCCGCCAGTTCATATAAAAAATCAAGAAAATGATGAGGTTTGAAGGTAGCCTGCATTCTGTCAGACCCTCCCTGGTTTACTTTTGTTCCCATCATATCATTTGTCATGAGTGGTGGCAATATATCTTTTTTGAAACGCATGCTCGCATGAATTCGTCTATAGGATAGAAAGAGAAAAGGTTACCCGGGAAGACACTTGTGGAATCGAAAAGAATCGCATATAATTGCCATAGAATCCAAAAGAAAGGAAAAAAGGCCATGATTCGCAATTTCCATGTTATCGGTTTATTCGCTGAACTAACGGAAGCCCTGTATCTTGAGTATAAGGGCTTGGTTTGCGTGGAACAAAACCGAATGGGATCGCGAATACTGCGGCGGAAGTGATCTTTCTCCGATTCAGAATCATATTTGCAAACAGATGAGACCCGTTACGGACTGTTCCGCGACGGGTCTTTTTCTGTCTGTTTTTCAGTTTCGGTAGTCCAATGGAAGAGACATCAGGTTTAAACCCTGAGAAGTGCGAGTTCGAATCCCGCCCGAAACATAGGCTCTCGTAGTCCAAAGGAAGGAGACACACGGCTAAGAACCGTGTCAGTATGGGTTCGAATCCCATCGAGAGTACTTTGCTGACATGGCGGTAAAAAGCATGGGTCGGTGAGCGGAATTGGTAACGCAGCGGACTGTAAATCCGCCGTCTTCGGACATTCCTGGTTCGAGTCCAGGTCGGCCCACTTTGCCATCGTAGTCCAAAGGAAGGAGACAAGGCGTTCAGAACGCCAACAGTGTTGGTTCGAATCCAATCGATGGCATTGGACGAAAGGCTGTGCCTTTCGTCAACGCAAATGTGATTCTGAAAAGAAAGGAGAAAAAGGAAATGCCTGTGATCGACATGGTCGCTACGGGGCAGAATATCAGAAAGATAAGAAAAGACGCAGGAGTGACGATCAGTCAGATTGTCAACACCTGCGGCATTTCCAAAGGTTCTGTCTGTAAGTGGCAAAGAGGAGACACGATGCCGTCTATCGATAATTTCATCGTATTAGCATCTATCTTCGGCGTATCCATCGATGATATCATCGTGACGAAAATGATCTGAGACTGGCGCGTTCAGTCTCACAAGGCCCCTTCGTCTAATCGGTCAGGACACCAGCCTTTCACGCTGGCGATGCTCGGTTCGAATCCGGCAGGGGTCATCAATGGAATTAACAAGATTTTCACTGTTTTCGCAGACACCTTGCTATTCTTCAGGTAAGCTATAGCAAGGCCACCCTGTTTTTTCTGTATACCTTGCCAATATGCTAGCAAGATTATTGTCATTTTTCCTGATGCCTTGCTATTTCTCGGATAAGCTATAGCAAGGTCATTCCCTTTTTACCGGACACCTTGCCAGAGCAATGGCAAGGTGTTGTGCTTTTTACTACGAATCTTGCTAATCACTTGCGTGCCCTTTGTTTTATGCTATAATCATTTGTAAATGTAACAGAGTGGTTACCAGCAACATGGATGAAACGAAGGAGATCCGTATGGAATTTACACAAATCGATATGGAAAAGTATCCCAGACGGGAACATTTTGAGCATTTCCGGAGCATGGAGAATCCGTTTTTGTCCATTACAGCGCAGGTGGATATCACAAACTGGCTGCCTCGTATAAAGAAGGCCGGCTGTCCGTTTTTCCTGTGTTTTCAGTACGCGGTGGTCCATGCGGCCAATTATGTCCCGGAATTCAGACAGCGCATACAGGGTGACGGGATCGTCGAATACAGGTTCTGCGATCCATCCTACACTGTCGCCTTGCCAGACGGGACCTATCGGTACTGTCTGGCAAATGCCGATCAGCCGCTGAAGGACTATCTCGAACAAGCAAAGCGAAAACAGGAAGAGGTAATGCGGTCGGAACATCTGGAAGAGGAAGGCGACGTACAGAGCCAGCTGTTTATCTCCTGCGCGCCATGGCTCAATTACAGTGCCTGTGAAGTGCCTCATCCGGACAGACAGTTTTCGATTCCCTGTTTTGTGTGGGGGAAATATCAGACAGAGAAGTATCTGGCACTGGAGGACGGGAAAGTGATTGAAAAAGACAAAAACACGATCCCGCTGACGGTCTTCGTCCATCACGCGTTGGTCGACGGCAGGCATATCGCCGCTTTCTATTCTTATCTGAACGAAGAACTATCCCAAATGGAGGTATAGATCATGAGACTGACTTTTATCGGAACCAGTCACGGAGTCCCAGAGCCGCACCGCCGGTGCAGCTCGAACCTTCTGGAGGTGAACGGGGCTTACTATATCATCGACATGGGCACACAGACCATTGAGGAACTCAGAAGGCTGGGTGTTCGCGTGGAAGATGTGCGTCTGGTTATCTGTACGCATCCTCATGGGGATCACACAAACGGATTGATCTCTTTCGTGGATCTGTGCAACTGGTATTACAAGAAGGCATCACCGCTCATCCTGCTGCCCGATGAAAACATGATCGCGCCGCTGAAGGCCTGGAATGAAGCCACGGAAGGCTACGCGCTGAGAGAGGGGATCACGATCTCCACGATCCGGGAAGGTGTGACCTATGAGGATGAGAATATCCGGATCACGGCCGTGAAAGGACAGCATTGCTGGAGCTCCTATTCTTTCTTTGTAGAAGCGGAAGGGAAGAAAGTGCTCTTCACCGGTGATCTGAAACATCCGAGTATCGATTTCCCGCCCATAGCGTTTGAACAGGAGATGGATCTTATCGTCTGTGAGCTGGCACATTTCCCGGCAGACGACTGTATTCCGGTCTTCGACCGGACAAAAGCGAAAAAGATCCTGCACACGCATATCGCGCCGAGACGTTACGAGTCGCTGGCCAGACAGCTCGCCCAGCCGCATCCGTATGAATACGGTTCGGTGTACGACGGGATGGAGGTCGTGATCTGACATGGAAATCAAACGGATCGATCAGGCCAACAGAGCTTTTGTGGATGAATTCATCCTGCGGAAATGGTATACCATGGAGATGGTCGTTCACGGCGAACGCATTGACCTGGGCAGCGCCGACGGCTGGTTCGCAAGCGATGGGATCGCAAGCGAAAAAATCGCAAGTGAAAAAATCGCTGGCGAAGATGGTGAGATCGTCGGGTTGATCACTTACCGGATCAGCGGCGATGAAATGGAGATCCTCTCGCTGGACAGCCTGAAGGAAAACCGCGGGATCGGGAGCAGGCTTCTTGGCGAAGCCGTGGAAGAGGCGCGCCGCGTAGGGTGCACGAGAGTGATGCTGATCACGACCAATGACAATCTTCACGCGCTGAGGTTCTATCAGAAGCGCGGATTCGATATGGTCAGGATCTATCGAAACGCGGTGGACGAGTCCAGAAAGATCAAGCCGGAGATCCCACTGATCGGCGATAACGGGATCCCGATCAAACACGAGATTGAAATGGAGATGAAGATAGAATGAAAATATCGCTGTTTCACAAGAAGGAAAAGACACATTCCTACGATCGGGAACATCTGGAACCGGTGATCCGAAGCAGCATCTGTACCGGAGAAAAGGCGGCCGGGTTCCGGGATAAGGCGACCGGTCATTTCACGGAGGTGATGTTGATCCGGAGCGATCAGGATCTCCAGAAGTTCATCCATGAGTACGGGATCACGGAAGAGATCCAGACGATCTACTAGAAAGGTTTACAAGATGGAACAGAAACAAACCGTCGTCTGCTCGATTCAGGGCGATATTACGAAGATAAAGGATGTGACAGCCATCGTCAACGCGGCTAACAATTCGCTGCTTGGCGGTGGTGGCGTGGATGGTGCGATCCACCGCGCGGCAGGCCCGGAGTTGCTGGCTGAATGCCGGAAGCTGAACGGCTGTCCTACAGGAGAAGCAAAGATCACAGGCGCGTATCATCTGCCCTGCCAGTATGTGATCCATACGGTAGGCCCGATCTGGTCTGGCGGAAGACGGCATGAGGCCGAGCTTCTGGCAAACTGTTACCGGAATTCGCTGGAAGTCGCTGTGGAAAACGGGATCCGGTCAGTGGCGTTCCCATCCATCTCCACAGGGGTCTATTCCTATCCGGTGGATGAGGCGGCCAAGATCGCGGTCCGGACCGTCAGGGATTTTATTTCCGAGCATCCGGACAGTCTGGATAAAGTAGTCTGGGTCCTGTTCGATCCGTGGACGAAAGCCGCTTATGATAAGGCTTTGGAAGTAGTCGGATGAGAGGATAAACAATGATCGGTAACTATCAACAATATATCGAGCGTATGACAAAGAGCTTCGACAAGACTACGAAAAGCCTGATCCCGTATTATGCGCTGCAGATGACGCGCGGCACCTCAAAGCCAAGGATCCTGGATGTGGGGATCGGTTCGGGCGTCGTCGGTCAGGCCATCCGACAGGTTCTGCCGGAAGCGGTGATCTGCGGGATCGATATGGTTCAGAAGAATATCGACAACGCACCGGAAGGTATCTATGATGAACTGTTCTGCGTGAAGCTTCAGGAAATCGACCGGGTGCCGATGAAGATGGATTTTGATGTCGTGATCTTTTCTTCGGTGCTCCATGAGATCGGATCCTACGCGGAGCGCGACCGGTTCGCCATCTATCATATTACCGATGCGCTGAAAATCACGTATTCGATCCTGAAAGCAGGAGGACATGTGATCATCCGGGACGGGCTGGCCTCTTCCTATCAGGCGGACGTGCCGCTGTCGCTGAGGACGAAAGAGGATTTCGCGGCGTTCAGGCGTTTTATCAAAGAACGGCCTGTGGCTGAATTTGACTCTTATTCACGGGAAGAGCTAATGCGACGGCTGGACGAAGATCCTCTGAGAATGCCCAATAATGTCATCCGGGAATTTCTGTGCACGTGGACCTGGGGCCCGGCTTCCTGGCCGCGGGAGATCGAGGAGCGATTCTGCTACATGACTTTCTGGGAATGGCAGAAGTCCATCAGCGAAGCCGGTTTCCGGCTGACGGTGAACGTGGAATCCTATGAGGAATATCCCAGGTATTTTGCGAAGATCGTGGACGGATATGAACTGGATACACCGATCATCGGTGTATTTGTAGGAGAGAAGCTGTAAATGATACAATTTGGAATGCCCACACTGATCGAAAACTGGACACTGGAGGAAAACGCTGCGCTCTGCCGTGAACTGGGACTTCGGTTCATCGAACTGAACATGAACTTTCCGGAATACCAGATCGATCAGCTGGAGGAAACGGACAGATTTTTGGACCTGGCGGAAAAAAACGGGATCTATTACACCATCCATCTCGATGAGAATCTGAATATCGCGGATTTCAATCCGCTCGTCTCGGAGGCGTATCTGGAAACGGTAAGGCGGACGGTCGGCGTAGCCCGGAAGTTCCTGTGCCTGCGGGATCGATACGGAGACAGGACCCAGCCGCTGATCATCAACATGCATATGCATCACGGGATCTATATCACTTTGCCGGATCGGAAAGTTCAGATGTATGACCGTGATTTCGAAACCTATATGAGATCTTTTGCGGTCTTCCGTTCTCTGTGCGAGGAATGGATCGGAGACAGCGAGATCCGGATCACCGTGGAAAACACCGACGGCTTTCACGGATTTGAGAAAAAAGCCATCGAGTACTTACTGGAAAGCCCGGTATTCGGACTGACCTGGGATATCGGGCACTCGAAAGCGGTAAAAGAGAAGGACGTCCCGTTTATCCTGGAACATCAGGACAGGCTGATCCACTTCCATATTCATGACGGAAAAGAAAATCCGCCAAAGAATCATCTGGCGCTGGGCGACGGACAGATCGACCTGGCGGACAGACTGAAACTGGCGGAAAAGAGGAATGCCCGATGTGTTCTGGAAACGAAAACGATCGAGGCACTGAGAAAGTCTGTAGAGTGGCTGAGGTTTTTATAGGACCTCGGCCATTTGTGTTTGCTTGGGGAAGAGGCCGTACTGGCCGCCGGTATGGATGAACAGGATGTTTTCGCAGGGATCAAAGGTCCCTTTCTTCACTTCCTGATACAGGCCGTAGAAAGCCTTACCGGTATAGACGGGATCGAGGATGATCCCTTCCTTCGCGGCGATGTCCGCGATAAATCTCAGTTCATCGGGTTTGGAGATCGCGTATCCCAGACCTTTATAACCGTCGATAAAGGTAAAATCCTTATCCTCATCCGGACTCTCTCCCAGAAAAGAGAGCGTTTCGTCCACGATCGTCCCGCAGACTTCGGTAAAGTGGTCCCTGTTGTAGCAGACCGTGACGCCAACGATCTTTTTCTTCTGGTCAAACAGCTTGTTACCGAGATACAGGCCGCTGTAGGTGCCGCCGGATCCGGTGGCACAGACGATCGCGTCAAAGGTGATGCCCAGCGTCTCTTCCTGAGCCATGATCTCCCTGACTGCGTTCAGATAACCAAAGTTACCGATGCCGTTCGACGCGCCGACGGGAATGATGTATGGCTTTCGGCCCTCCTGCCGGTACTCTTCGGCGATCTCTTCGATCTTTTCGGAAACGGAAACATCTCCGTTTTCATCCAGCAGGGTGATCTTCGCGCCGAACATCTGATCCAGCAGATAATTGCCCTCGGTATCCGGATCTTTGGAGATCTCCAGTACCAGATGGGAATGAAGTCCCAACCTGGCAGCGGCTGCCGCGGTGGCACGTGCGTGATTGGACTGGATCCCCCCGGCCGTGATCAGCACATCCGCGCCTTCCTTCAAAGCCTGAGCTACGGAGAATTCCAGCTTCCGGACTTTGTTTCCGGACATCTCCACGCCGGTGAAATCATCCCGTTTGATCCAGATGGACTTGCCCAGTTCCCGGGAGACATTCTTCAGCGGATAGATGGGCGTGGGGAGATCGGCGAGGCTGATACGGTCCAGCGCATCGAGTTTTTCCTCCATCGTCCGCATATCAATATCCGTAGTTGACTTCGATGACAATATCTTCGAAAGTAACGGCACGGACCTCTCCGGGGCCTTCCGGTGAAGAGGGCTCATACTGGATCTTATACCCGTCTTCCTTGAACCGGGCTATAATGGTGTTCAGCTGCTCGCGACTGTCCGCGCAGATGCAGATATGAGCAAGGCCCAGACGGTTCGGATCTTTCGGAAGATCGACAGTCTCCGGTTTGCACATCAGTTCGATCCAGCCGGTTCCGTCCAGATGCATGATATAAGAATAATAGTTTTTCTCCGGCTCGTCATAGGTTTTGAGCACCTTGGCTCCGAAATAGCTTTCGAAGAAGGTTTTGGCTCCTTCCAGATCTTTAACGAAGATACCTACGTTTCTGAGATACATGATCATTTCCTCCGATTATGATTCGATAGTTTCCTGTTTCGTGCTATTGTCCCCGGAATCATCCTTTTTCGCGGTGGATGCCCAGGTCGTTGACTTGAAAATAAACTCTTTCGTTCGTTCTTTCTGCGGGTTCTCGAAGAATTCTTTCGCGTTGTTCTCTTCCACGATCTCGCCGTCTTCCATAAAGACCACGCGGGTCGCGACTTTTTTCGCGAATTCCATCTCGTGGGTCACCACCAGCATCGTCCAGCCTTCATCGGCCAGCTGCTTGATGACGTTCAGCACCTCGCCGGTCAGCTCCGGATCAAGTGCCGAAGTGGGCTCGTCGAAGAAAACGACTTCCGGATTGGTCGCGAGCGCGCGGGCGATCGCAACACGCTGCTGCTGACCGCCGGAGAGCTTGGAAGGATAATAGTCCATCCTGTCCGCAAGGCCGACCCGTTCCAGAAGGCTTTTTCCGATCTCCTCGGCCTGCGCTTTCGGCATTTTCTGAGAGACCCGAAGACCTAAAGTCACATTGCCAAGGGCGGTCTTGTTTCCGTACAGATTGAAGTTCTGGAAAACAAAACCGACTTTCTGGCGGTATTCCCGAAGATCTCTGGAAGAGATCTTTTTCATATCATACTGACGGTCATCCAGAATGAGCGTTCCGCTGTCGGCCTTGGTCAGATAACCGGCACAGCGAAGCAGGGTCGTTTTGCCGGAGCCGCTGGGGCCCAGGATCGCGACGACGTCACCCTGATTCACATCCAGGCTGACATTGTTCAGAACGACATTGTCACCGAACTTTTTATACACGTTTTGAAGGCGCAGCATCTTACCGTCTCCTCTCCAGCGCGGCTTCCGCCTTTCTCTGCAAAACGGTGAGGACCGAGCAGAAGATCAGGTAGATCAGACCGGCTTCCAGGTACAGCCAGAAATAGTCATAGGTCCTGGCCGCGATCCTCTGGGCCGTCGCCAGGATCTCGACCAGCGCGACGCTGTAGGCCAGGGAGGTATCCTTGACCAGACCGATGATCGAGTTGGAAAGCGGCGGGAACGCGGTCCGAAGCGCCTGCGGCACGATGACATGGATCATCGCCTGCCAGAAGGTCAGACCGTCGCAGTAGCAGGCTTCCAGCTGGCCGACCGGCACCGACTCGATGGCCGCCCGGACGGTCTCCGAGCAGTACGCGCCGATGCTGAGCGACATGACGAGCCACGCGCTGACAAACGAGCTGAACTTGATCCCGATGGTCGGCAGACCGAAATACACGACAAACAGCTGCACGATCATGGGGGTGCATCGGATGATCCAGATATAGACTCTGACCAGTCTCCGCATGACGGGGACCTTGGCGATCTGTACCAACGCGACGAGGAAAGCAATGAGAAGTCCCGTGGAAAAAGCGGCCAGCGTCAGAGGGATCGTGACCTTCAGGCCGACCATGAACAGTTTCCAGAAAGACTCTACGAGTTCGGTGAGGATTCGTTCAGTCATTGTAAGTAGTATTATTCTCCGGTAGTAGTATCGACATCAAAATACTTCAGCGCGAGGGCAGACAGAGTACCGTCCGCTTTGGCCTGCGCCAGGGCTTCGTTAACGACAGCGATGAAGTCTTCGTTCCCTTTCAGGCAGGGGACATAGGCGTTGGGTTCGGGGTCACTGACAACGATGACCTTGAAGAGAGATTCCTCTTCCGGATGATTCTTGAAGTAATCCGCGAAACCGACCGTGGTGCTGAAAGTGACTTCGGCACGGCCGTTCTTGACTTCGCTGATCGCCTGAGCGGCTTCCTTGACTTCGTCAAAGATGACGCCGTTCGCCTCGGCAAACATACCGATCGTACTGGTGGGATCATTGGAGGAGACCTTGCCGGCCACATCCGCGAGGGAATTGATCTCATCATTGTCCGCAAGGGTCATGATAGCGTACTGGGTATAATTGTAGGGCTGGGAAAAATCATACTTTTCGGCTCTTTCTTCGTTGTAGGATACGCTGTTGATTACGGTATCGATCTGACCCGCGTCCAGAGCGGCGAAGATCGAACTCCACGCGGTCTCGACAAACTGGATCTCGACGCCCATGTAGTCGGCGATATAACGGGCGACTTCTACTTCAAAGCCGACAAGTTCATCCGTAGTGGCATCGTGGTAGGTGTAGGGGCTCCAGGTCCCTTCGGTACCGACGATGAGAGTGCCGCGCTCTTTAATGGTCTCGAGAAGACTCTTTTTCTTCTGAGCGCAGCCGACTAATGCAACACACAAGGCTGCCACAAGCAGCAGGGCCAGGAATTTCTTCATTTTTGTAACTCCTCCTGAAAATGATTGCCAAAAACATCTTGCAAAAAAGTGTCTTTAGGTTTACAATACTATCACACTACAATTATTTTTACAAGTACTATCTTTTTTCATAGTGAGGTTTTTTTTCAAATGACTTGGGAAGAAAAGTATCAGGAGATTTTAGCCAGGATCCGGGAAGGAGGCAACATTTGTCCGATCATGTACGCAGTATCGGTGATCGGACAGAAATGGAAGATCCCGATCCTCTGGCAGCTGGCAAAAAGCGAGAAGCCTATGCGGTTTTCCGAGATCCGCAAAGCGTTAAAGCTCACGGATGCCATGCTTTCCAAGACACTGGACGAGCTGGAAGAACATAAAATGATCGAACGGATCCAGTATGACTGTATTCCGCCGAGAGTCGAATATACCTTGAGCTGTAAGGGGAAGACCCTCCTTCCCGCGCTTCTGGCGCTCCGGGACTGGGGCGCGGAGCAGATCCGGGAAGAAAGCCTCAATTGTGAAAAAGAGTAAAGAACATCATATAGACACTTAAGAACATGAAGACCGCGGGGGACCTGTGAAGAACAGGAACCCTGCCTTTTTTTATCGAAAGAAATGAAATGCCGACGGATTTGTGTTATGATGGAACACACACAGAAAACAGGGAGCCATTATGAATACACCGAAAACGGATGAGCGCTCGTACGCTGCCTTTATCAGTTATCGGCATCTGCCGCTGGACCGGGAAGCAGCCATCAAAATCCAGAAGAGGATCGAGAACTTTGTCGTACCGAAGGAATACCGAAGGCGTACCGGAGGGAAGAAGCTCGGTCTTTGCTTTCGCGACGAAGATGAACTTCCCGCTTCCGCGAGCCTGTCGGGAAGCATCAAGTATGCCCTGGATCATTCACAGTATCTGATCGTGATCTGTACACCGCAGCTGCAGCTATCTCAGTGGTGCATGGCAGAGATCCAATACTTTCTGCAGACTCATGACCGGAATCATGTGCTGGCCGTACTGGCGGACGGAAGCCCGGAACAGTCTTTCCCGGATATGCTGCGGTTTATCCGGGACAGAAACGGCAATATCCTGGCAAATGTCGAGCCGTTGGCTGCGAACATTTCCAGCTCGGATCATACGATCAACAGGAAGAGTTTCAAAAAGGAGAGCCTGCGGCTTTGTGCCGCTATCCTGGGCTGTCCTTTCGACGCGCTGTGGCAGAGAGAACATCGTGCCAGGACGACGCGCCTGCTGATGGCGGCGCTCGCCGGGTTTGCCGTGATGGCGGTCATTGTCGGTGTGGTACTGGTAAAAAACGCGCAGATCTCAGAAAAGAACCGGGAACTGGAAAAGAATCTGTCTACCGCGCTGGTGGACACCGGGATCTCCAAACTGGAAAACTATGACCTGTTCGGCGCGCTGGAAGATGCGTTGGCCGCGGTGGAAGGAAAAAGTCCGGATATCTACGATCACCGGGTGGAAAAACTGCTAAGTGATGCGTTGGGGGCTTATTCCCCGGGGAGAAATCAGTTCACACCGATGGGTTCACAGCCCACGGATATCGAGAGACTGTGCGCTTCGGCTGATGGCAGGATCGCGTTTACCGCCGATCAGGTGGGAAACATCGCCGCACTGGATATGACAAGTGGACAGGCTCTCTGGAATATCCCTTTGAATACGACTGGTACGCCTTGGCTGTACGCCCTGGAAAGCGGGTATTTGCTCTGCAAGTATCCAGAGAAGCTGACAGCTTTATCCATGACCGACGGATCGGTCGTCTGGACATATGAATACGATCTACCCAACCAGTTTCAGGTCATCTCCGATGATCAGTCGTTGTTCGCGGTACTCGACTGGAATAAAAATTTAGAGGACGTCACGAATGAACTGAGCCCGGGGAAAGAGGATAAGGCGAGTCTGCGTCCTGAATCATCCGCGGACATGATGATCAACGTTTTAGACACAAAAACCGGTGAAACCGTCCGCCTGTATCTTCTTCCGGATGATCCTTACCATGTCTGTATCGATCGGGATGACCACATCTATGATTATGGCGGTGATTTTTCCGATGACAATTCCATCCTGGCCTTCGCGCTTCCTACACTGCAGCAGGACGGAACAAAAGTGAAGCTGTTTCTGGGAACGTATGATCCTGGTTATCAGCTGAGCGTGATCGAAGAACTGCTCGTCCGGCCAAAGATGATCCTGGGGATGGAGATCGCTTCTGACAATAGCTCGGTATACTGGTCTATCGCTTTCCAGAACCTTGTCTATTCCATTATCTGTTATCCGGAGAAAGAAACGGTCCTGAACAGCTGGAACGGCTCGATTTCTTCTTTGAGCGGGTTCGACAGTGATTATCAGTATGCAGAAAGACCGTACATACCTATGCTTTCCGGTGAAAATCTGTTTGTCATCATTCTGCGGAACAGCATCTATCTGATCGATAAAAAAGACGGAAGCCTCCACGACTTCTGGACGCTGGAAAGTCCGGTCGTTTCCGCGATCTGGTGGGACAAAGAAACAGAGCAGCTGGAACTGATCACCGAAAACGGGAAACGGATCGTTTATCAGATCCCTTACAGTACGGAAGAGACAGTTATGAGCGGCGGTTATGTAGATCTGCCGGTAGAGGATATCTCCACGCTTTATCACTGCGTTTCCGGATCAGGAGATGTGTATGGCGATTATATCCTGGCTGCGTCGCGTACTCAGCCCGGATTTATACTGGCCCTGAATGTTGCTTATGATAAGGACTACAAAGAAAGTTTCATCTCACCCGACACCGACTGCGCTTTTTCGGAGCCGACGCCGTCCGGAGACAGGATCATGTGTTTCTTCCCGGACGCGAAGGATGAAACCCTGGCACATGTCAGATCCGTCGATCTGACGACCGGAACTGTTCTGGAAGAAAGAGCGGTCTCGCTGGCTCCGTTTGCGTTTCCACTGCACAGACAGGATATAAGACCGCTTCCGACCGATGACAGTCATTTCCTGCTCTATGGGAGGATCTATGGGCTGGACGGGACAGTAGAAGAAATAGGCGAGACGCCGGACGATGATCAGAAATATCTGGCAGCTGTGCTGGAAAACGGGGAACTGCTTTATATATGCCGGACTGATCCGACAGGAGAATCGATCCCGTCATTCGGAGAACTGGGATCGACGACCGTGTGGGCAGCTCCGGACTGTTATCTGAACGGCAGGAAAATGGAAGAGTGCGCGTCTATCCAGGACGGAATCGCCATGCAGTATAGCTCAAATGATCGTTTTCTTGATCATTTTGCCGTCGGGAAAAACGGATGGATCGCCGGATGGGGATACCCGCTGATGCTGGAGGAAACGATGGCGGCTACGGAGTATACACCGGCTCTTTATAAAACGGTCGTATCGGAAAAAATGATGCTCGTGGCGAAAAACGTGAAGACAGGATATAAACTGATGATCACGGAAGACGTGGATGAGTTTACCGTGACGCATATGGTCCTGTCCAATCGGGACCCATATCTGGCTGTCGTATACGACGTAGGGGCAGTATCGCTGTATGATCTGAAAAAACAGAAAGCGGATTCTCTTACCGAAAAGATCCATTACGCCAAGGGCGAGATCCAGGATATCTGCTTCTCTGATTCGGATCGTTTTCTTTTGATCCTGACCGTGAACGGACGGATCGACTGTTTTGATGTGGAAACCAAAGAACTGCTCTTTTCTCTGACACACTGTTTCAGCGAATCCTCCGCGGATCTGATCGATCGATTCTATGCCGTTGAGGAAACGGATAACGACCGGCTGGTCCTGATCGCGGCAAATGAAAGTGGAAAAACCGATTTTGACGATTACAGAGCCAAATACTGGACTACGGCACTGGATACAGTTACCTGGGCGGTCACGCTCCGGACAGAGGATGTCTGCTGGTGGTCGGCCAAGCACGCAAATGCGTTTATCGTAACGGGAAGGATCGGCGGCATCTGCCGGATCCATACAATAGAAGACCTGACCGAATGGGCCAGGTCGTATGTAGGAGATTGAAAGGAAAAACTATGAATCAGAAAGTATATTTCGCCGGATCCATCCGAGGCGGAAGGGTGGACGCCGGATTATATCAGCGGATGATCGAATATATCCAGCGGACGGATATCGTACTGACCGAGCATGTCGGGCATCCGGAGCTGAACCTTCTGGAACGGGGCAGAAACAAGGATGCCGAGATCTATGAGCAGGATACGGGGTGGCTTCGGGAAAGCGATCTGCTGATCGGCGAATGCACCTGTCCGTCGCTGGGCGTCGGTTATGAACTGGCCTACGCGGAGAAGATAGGGGTTCCCTGCTACCTGTTCTACGACCGGACGAAGACCCAGCTTTCCGCCATGCTGACCGGCGATCCGTATTTTAAGATCTATCCGTACGAAACCGAAGAGGAGATCTATCCTCTGCTGGACACGATCCTGAAAAAGTGAAAGGAAAAAGGACCACAGCTTTCTGATGATGGCTGTGGTCCTTCGTCTGTTTGATCGGAACAGGAAGGTCAGATGTTCAAATTCTTTTCGGGCTGCTTTTTGACGGTTTCGTCGGGCAGGGCTCTGAGCAGACTGTAGTCGGGGAAGAGCTGGTTGTTTTTCAGCTGATGACGTTTGTAGAGGTCTTTCTGTGCGACCTGGATATCGTTATAATCCTTGTTGACTTTGTCTACCATGGGCAGCGTGCTCGCGGCAAGAGAGATCGTGGGCTGCGTTCTTCCCCAGCGGGTGCGGACGTAGTTGGTACGGTCCACGAGAACGTTGCAGCGGTCCTTGGGGGCGTCGCCGGCCTGCGCCAGGACTCCGAGAATATTGACACTCTGGCCGAACCGGCGGTTGACGCCTTCATCGCGGCCGAGGGCCTTCTTTCCTTTCTGATAGATCTCGGTTTTGTCGAAGATCGACTGCAGCTGACGATCATACGTTTCGGGATCGCTGGTGTCGATGGCGTCCAGGCTGTCCATCAGATTGCACCACTTGGAAGAGCGATTCTGTTTGGAGTCGAACGTACCGGCTTCTTTCAGCATTTTCAGCTTTTCGAGGGTTTCTTTTTTCCTGGCAGTGGAGCAGGTGCTGAACGGGGAGATGAAGGACTGCATGGTACGGGTGTAGTCTTTGCTGCGAAGGATCTTTTCCATACGGGCCGGATCCTTCGAAAGCTGAACGAACATCGGCATTTCCTTGATCTGGGCCGCGCGTTTTTTCAGCTGCGCTTCGGAGGGATTCGCGTTGGGATCCTGCACACGGAAAGTCGTCTCGGCAAGACCTTTGGCGAGATCTTCCTTCGGGTTCTCGGAGAAGAAATATTCACCATTCTCAGTGGAAAGGATAGGATCATCCGCGGATCCGGCTTCCGGCTCTTTACCGGGAGTCCTGATGGGATCAAAGTCGGGATTCAGATGGCGGACGTTCAGATCCATCTGTAAGAAGTTCGAGGTCCCGTCGAGAGCGTTGTCCAGGAGCCGGCTGCTGGAGTTGCTGACGGGCTCATCAAGGATATTCGCGATCAGTTTGTAATTGGTCTGGCGGTTATGCAGATTTCTCTGACCGAGAAAAGCGGGCAGCGTGGAGACTTTTTTCAGATTCTCCGCAAATCTCTCCGGGTCATCGTCCGGATCTACATGAACAAGATTATTGAGGGCGGCGCTGTATTCGTTCAGTTTGTCTCCCAGATTCTGATAGATCTCATTATCCTCATCCGAGAGATCGGGATCTCTGCTGACTTTGGTCTTCATGAGACGGCCGGCCACCTGAAGCTGTGAGGAAAGCAGAGTGACAGAGGTCGGCGCGTCCAGAGCCCCGTAGGCGGTCCGCTGTTTGCCCTGCAGGTCTTCCATGGAAATAATGGGACCTTCTTCCGGTTCGGCATTTTCGTCGATATAATCGGACGGATCATCCAGCCCGGAAAAGAACTGACGTGGTTCACCACGGCGGTATTCACGCCGATATCCGCGGAACTGGTCCTCCGGAACACCGTCTTCAATATCCTGAGCCACACGGCTGCGGCGGTAATTGCCGATATCCGACAGGGTCTCGGCGGCGTCTTCAAAGGTCTCGGTCTGCCACAGGGCGTCAAAATCACCGGCGCCGGTGACGGCAGGAGAATCAGGATATACGCTCTTGAGCTGGGTATACATGTTGTCCAGTTCCGTGGAAGCCTGCATGGCGCCGCGCATGGCGCTGCGGATCGCTTCCTGGTTTCTGGGCTGAGCATCCAGAGCTTCTTTGAGCTCCCTTTCTTTCTCCAGAAGCTCCTGTGTTTTATCCTGGAGATACTGAACCAGTTTCAGTTCGGCTTCCTCATCGGGAGAGAAATCATCATCGTCCTCTCTGGCGGAAAGATCCTGGAAGCGGGAGGTAAGGGTATTTAAATAAGCGTTGATCTTCTGGAGATCCTGGCCCTGATCCTGGGCACCGGACTGGTTGGCGATATGGGCTACGATCTGTTCTAATCTTGACATGATATGTGATCCTTTCGGTAAATTTTGTTGTGATACGTATATCATACAGTATTTCAGTAAGTTTTCAAGGCTTTCGGGCAATTGGGCATAATTACGGCATAAAACTTTCTGCTGAAATCAAAGACGGAGTATGGTAGAATAGAAAGGCTAGAACGGCTTTGCCTCAGGAACGAGAAGAGGCAGGCTGACGGAAAAAGAAAGGAAAGAATGAATTGAAATATCTGTTTACATCGGAATCGGTAACCGAAGGGCATCCGGACAAGATCTGCGACCAGATCTCAGACGCGATCCTCGACGCGCTGCTCGCGGCAGATCCCCAGAGCCGCGTCGCATGCGAAACGACGGCTACGACCGGCATGGTCACGGTCATGGGCGAGATCACCACAGAAGCCTACGCAGACATCCCGCGGATCGTACGAAACGTCGTAAACGAGATCGGCTATACCCGCTCGGACTACGGTTTCGACGGGGATACCTGCGCGGTCATCACATCCATCGACGAGCAGTCGCCGGATATCGCGATGGGTGTGGATGAATCCTACGCCTATCAACAGGGAGCGCAGGAAGACGTCTACGAAAAGACCGGCGCCGGCGATCAGGGCCTGATGTTCGGCTATGCCTGCAGTGAGACGCCGGAATATATGCCGCTGGCCATTACGATGGCGCACAAACTGTGCCGCCGGCTGGCGGAAGTGAGGAAAAGCGGCGAGCTTTCCTACCTGCGTCCGGACGGAAAGAGTCAGGTGACGGTGGAATATGTGGATGGAAAGGTCAGCCGCATCGATACCGTCGTCGTCTCCACCCAGCACGACCCGGATGTCTCTCAGGAGACCCTGCGCCGTGATATCCTTGAAAAAGTGATCCGCCGCGTGATCCCGGCCGAATATCTGGACAGCGACACGAAATTCTTCATCAACCCGACGGGGCGGTTTGTGATCGGCGGACCGCAGGGAGATACCGGTCTGACCGGCCGGAAGATCATCGTCGACACCTATGGCGGCGCCGCGCCTCACGGAGGCGGTGCCTTCTCCGGCAAAGATCCCACGAAAGTCGATCGTTCTGCCTGTTACGCGGCGCGGTACGCGGCGAAGAACCTGGTAGCGGCGGGACTGTGCGAGCGGTGTCAGATCCAGCTGGCATACGCGATCGGCGTAGCCCGTCCCGTTTCGATCATGGTGGATACCTTCGGGACCGGTAAGCTACCGGATGAAAAGATGGTGGAGATCGTGACACGTCACTTTGATTTCAGACCGGCGGCGATCATAGACAAGCTGGATCTGAGGCGGCCGATCTACCGGCAGACCGCCGCGTACGGACACTTCGGAAGGACCGACCTGGATCTTCCGTGGGAAAAACTGGATAAAGTGGATGAACTGAAAGCGGAGATCTGATGGAATATCTGGATATCGTCGACGAAAACGGACAGCCGACCGGTGAGACGGTGAGCCGGGAAGAGGCACATCAAAAAGGGATCCGGCATCGGACCGCCCACGTATGGATCGTACGGAATTTTCGGGGAGAAAAGATGCAGATCCTGCTGCAGAAACGCAGTCAGGAAAAGGACTCGTTCCCCGGGTTTTATGATACTTCGTCGGCCGGACATATCCCGGCCGGATGCGAACCCGTGCCGTCCGCTCTTCGGGAAATGGAAGAGGAACTCAGCATCAGCGCGGAGCCGGAACAGCTTACCTACATAGGCAAATTCCTGAACGAGTATGAGATGGTTTTTCACGGGAAACCTTTCCGGGACAACGAAGTGACCTTCGTGTATGTCTATCAGGGACATGTATGGATCGAAGATCTCGCTTTGCAGGCGTCGGAAATAGACGAAGTACAGTGGTTCGATCTGAATGAAGTGCGCGAAGAGATCCGCCACAATCGGGAACGTTTCTGTATGCCGGAAGAAAGCATGGATATCCTGATCGCCTGGCTGGAGGAACAAAAGAAGATCAAAGCCGAGCAGGAAGCCCGGGAAAAGGAAGCTGCCGCGAAAAAAGAAGCGCTTCACAGGCAGGAGGCCATTCGTGTCTGGACGGATGAACTCAGAAACATGACGGAATTTGCGCTGAAAGAGCTGGATGAGACCTGCCCGCTGACACAGCTTCAGAAAGTACAGGCGCGGATCCTGTTCAGACAGTTCGTATGCGACCGTACGAGCCGTGTGATCCTCTTTGCCGAAGGATTTCGGCTGGAAGAGGAAGAAAAGATCGCCGGACCGATCTACCGTCAGCTGATGGGCGAAGTCTTTCCGGAGGGGTGTGAACTGCCGGAGCTGGTCCGCTTCCGGGATCTCTGCCTGCAGGGCGTCTGCCGGGACGGTCTGTTTCATATCTGTCTGAAGCAGCTGCTCGGATCGTCCTGCCGGGCCAACGCGCAGGGATTCGCCAGTCTGGCTGACGGACTGATGGCTGTGATGGATAAGCGGATCAAAACCTATGAGAAACGTCGGGAACAGCTCCGCCGCAGTCAGGAGGTCCGGGACAACGAACCGCCTCCCGACATGGATGAATTCGAATACATCGACTGGGTCATCACGCACTGATCTGTTTAAGATCGCAAGAATTCCTGGAGGTATCAGCATTGATCAAAGTAGCTTTTTTCGATACGAAAACCTATGATAGACAGTCCTTTGAAAAGGCGGGAAAAGAAACCGGCCTGGTATTTAAGTTTCTGGAAACCAAGCTGACCGAGGACACAGTCGAACTCGCAAAAGGGTGCGATGCGGTCTGTGTTTTCGTGAATGATACGGTAAACGCGGATGTGATCGATAAGCTGTACGAGGGCGGCGTCCGATTGATCGCGCTGCGCTGTGCCGGCTACAACAATGTGGACCTCGGGCATGCCTACGGGAAGATCCATGTTGTTCATGTTCCGGCCTATTCACCGTACGCAGTCGCGGAACATACCGCGGCACTGCTGCTGACGTCGGTCCGGCGGATCCACAAAGCCTATAACCGGACCAGGGACTTCAATTTTTCGCTTGGAGGGCTTACGGGATTCGATCTGCACGGCAAGACGGTCGGTGTTATCGGGACCGGTAAGATCGGTCGGATCTTTATCGACATCTGCCGTGGTTTCGGCATGCGTGTGATCGCCTATGACCGTTTCCCGGCCGAGGGCAGCGGGATCGAATATGTCAGTCTCGACGAATTGTTTGAGCAGAGCGATATCATCTCCCTGCACTGCCCGCTGACCGAGGAAACACGGCATCTGATCGATGCCGAAGCCATCGGGAAGATGAAAAGGGGCGTGGTGATCCTCAATACTTCCCGCGGCGGTCTGATCGACGCGGAGGCGCTCCTCGCGGGGATCCGCGCAAGAAAGGTGGGTGCGGCGTGTCTGGATGTATATGAGGAAGAGGCAGATGTGTTCTTCGAGGACCGGTCCGGGCATATTCTGGATGATGAGCTTCTTTCCCGCCTGATCTCCATGCCGAATGTGATCGTTACCTCACATCAGGCATTTCTGACGGAAGAAGCTCTGGAGAATATCGCAGATACGACGATTAAGAACATTCTTTCTTATTACGAGAAGGATGGCCTTTTAGATAATGAACTGTGCTATCGATGCGGAAATATCGAGAAGTGCAGGAAGGCACGGAAAGAACGGTGTTTCTGAGACGCTGAACAAAGGAGGACTTTCAAAATGGCGGAAGGGACCGAGAAACTCTATCATCTTCAGATCGCGAAAGGTGACGTCGGACGGTATGTGATCCTGCCGGGTGACCCGAAGCGGTGCGCGAAGATCGCGCAGTATTTTGACGATCCGGTATTCGTTGCGGACAATCGTGAATATATCACCTACACCGGTACGCTGGACGGTGTGAAGGTGAGCGTCACTTCCACCGGTATCGGCGGACCATCCGCGGCGATCGCAATGGAAGAGCTGGTACAGGCCGGGGCCGATACGTTTATTCGGGTCGGTACCTGTGGTGGTATGCGACTGGATATCAAGGGCGGCGACGTGGTCATCGCGACCGGCGCGATCCGGATGGAAGGCACAAGCAAGGAATACGCGCCGATCGAGTTCCCGGCGGTAGCGGATTATGAAGTGACCGGGGCACTGGTCTCCGCAGCGAGAGAACTTGGGATCTCGCATTATGCCGGCGTCGTGGAATGCAAGGATTCGTTCTATGGCCAGCACGCGCCGGAAAGAATGCCGGTCAGCTATGAACTTCTGAATAAGTGGGAAGCCTGGAAGAGGCTCGGGACACTGGCTTCCGAGATGGAATCCGCGGCGCTGTTCGTCGCGGCCGCAAGTCTGGGCGTGCGGGCAGGTTCGTGCTTCCTGGTATGCGCGAATCAGGAACGGGCGAAAGCCGGACTGGATAATCCGCTGGTCCATGATACGGATGTCGTGATCCGTACAGCGATCTGCGCAATCCGCAATCTGATCCGGGCAGAGAGGACGACCAATGGATAAACTGGTGGATTATATTCAGTGGATGGGTGATTTTCCCATTTCCATGACGGGATTTCTCGACGCGGACGCGCTGGTCTTCTGCGCACTTTCCTACTTTGATTTTTCTCCGATGTTTGGCAGGGGTACCCGTGATCATAAGGTTCGGGACTGTCAGAAGATGATCGATCATGACCAGGTAAAGGTCATGATCACCGGTGGGGATGAAGGATATCCGGAGCTTCTGGCTGCTGCTGTTTCTTCGAAACGCTTTGGAGATCTTCGGATGAGTGACTACCGGGATGTGTTCCGTACCGATCCTCCGCTGCAGTTTTCTGCGATCTGTTTTCATGATGACGAAGAATTTTCTTTTCTGGCTTACCGGGGGACCGACAGTTCGCTGGTGGGCTGGAAAGAGGATTTTATGATCAGCTTTACACGAACAGAAGCGCAGGAGATGGCGCTGAAATACGCGAGGCGAGTGATCCGCCCGGGAAGGCGCTGGTATATCGGCGGCCAGTCGAAAGGAAGCAATCTGGCACTGTATGCCGCCTGCCTGCTGGAAGACAAAAAATGGGATCAGGTCGAGCGGCTGTATCTGCTGGACGGACCGGGATTCTGTCCGGAAGTGATGGACGTCTCGCTGATCGAGCGGGTCGATCCGAAGACCGTGCAGGTCGTTCCGCGTTTCTGTGTCGTCGGCAAGCTGTTCGCCCCGAAGATCACGGATACAAGGATCATTCAGTCATCGGCCTTTACTTTCATGCAGCACGCGATGATCACCTGGGGCATCGATCATGGAAAGCTGGCTCTATCGGAGGAACACGATCCGGAAAGCCTGATCGTGAACCGGACCATGGACGAATGGATCAGGGACATCTCACAGGAAGAGCGGCCGGTCTTCATCGACGAGCTCTTCGGCGCGCTTTCCGCCGGTGGAGCTGATACGCTGGAAGCACTGAAAGCCGGCGGACGAGAGGGCCTGGAAGCGATCCTGAAAAGTCTTAACGATGCCAGCGAGACGACCAAACGAACACTGTCTGATCTTCCGAAGTACGCGATGAAAGTCCGGATAGATGATCTGCGAAAGAAGATCTCAGACGGGCTGTATGAATGGAAAAAGAAACAGACGTAATACCTGGAGGCACATTTATGTTTTCTCATCAGTTTATCGCGGCGGGAAAAGAATACGCGGACTTCGGACATCATGTGCCGGCGCCGTATCTGAGGAAAAGCTTTCCCGTTGCTGCGGGGCTTAAAAAGGCGGAAGTGACCGTCTGCGGCCTGGGATTTTATGATATTTTCGTAAATGGGCAGCGGATCACGAAAGGTCCGCTGGCTCCTTATATTTCAAACCCGGATGACATTCTTTACTATGATGTGTATGACCTTACACCGTATCTTTCACCGGGTGAAAACGTGCTGGGATTCATCCTCGGAAACGGTTTTCTGAACAACGTAGGCGGTAAAGTCTGGGATCTGGACCTGCCTGATCAGGCAAGATTCCGCTCGGCACCTAAACTGGCGCTTTTCTGTGAGCTTACCTACGCGGATCAGAATGGAGATTCCGAGACAAAGGGATCCTTCGAGGCCGATGAGAGTTTCCGGACTCATCCCTCACCGCTTCTTTTTGATGATCTTCGGTGTGGGGAGTTCTATGACGCACGGTTGGAGATACCCGGATGGTCCGAGCCCGGCTTTGATGATTCTTCGTGGAGTCCGGCGATCCCTGCTGAGACGCCGCGGGGAGAAATGCGCCTTTGCATGGCGGAGCCTATCGTGAGCGAGCGGGAACTTTCCCCGGTCAGCATCCGTCGCGGCGGTGTATCGCTCTGGCCCGATCCCAGAAAAAACCTGCCCGTCTTTCCGGTACCGGAAGACGAACCCAAAGAAGGCTGGCTTTATGATTTCGGCCTGAACAGCGCGGGCAACGTCCGGCTGAAGATCCGCGGTCAGCGCGGACAGAGAGTGATCCTTCGCTTCGGCGAAGTCCTGGCGCCGGACGGAGGACTCGATCTTCGTGGAATGACGTTCGAGCCGCTGGAATATCTGTTCAAAAACATTTACATCCTGAAAGGCGGCGAGGAAGAGATCTATATTCCGCGCTTCTCCTACATGGGTTTCCGTTACTGTCTGGTCCTCGGTATCGAGGAGGCTCAGGCGACCGAAGACCTGCTGACTTTTGAGATCATGCACTCGGGATTCGGCTCCGCGGGATCCTTTTCCTGTTCGGATCCGGTGGTGAACGCACTGCAGGCAGCTGCCCGGAACGCGGATCTTTCAAACTTTTTCTACTTTCCTACGGATTGTCCGCACCGGGAAAAGAACGGCTGGACCGGCGACGCCAATCTTTCCGCAGAGCAGATGCTTCTCAATTTCCATGTGGAGAACAGCCTGAAAGAATGGCTTTTCTCGATCCGAAAAGCGATGAATGACGAAGGCGCGATCCCCGGCATCGTTCCGACCACCGGGTGGGGCTTCGCCTGGGGCAACGGTCCGTCCTGGGACGCGGTGCTTTTCTATCTTCCCTACTATATCTGGCTCTACCGCGGAGACGAACAGATCATCCGTGAAAACGCCCATGCCATGATGCGGTACCTGGATTATCTGTCCGGTAGACGGGACGAGAAGGGGTTGGTGCATATCGGGCTCGGCGACTGGCTGCATGTGGGCCATGAGGAACCCGCGACGCCGCTGGAAGTGACGGATACCCTGAAGAGCATGCATATCGCGCATCTGGCGGCGCTTATGTTCCGCGTGATCAGAAGGCCGCTGCAGGCAGCATTCGCGGAAGGTCTGTTTGAAGAGCTGAAAGCTTCCGCCCGCAGAGAGCTGCTGCTCCCGGACGGAGCGACCGTGCTTGGCCGGACACAGACCGGACAGGCCATGGGCATCGCCTACGGGCTGTTTGACGAAGCGGAAAAACGCGCGGCTTTCGATGTGCTCGTCCGGGTGATCCATGAAGCGGGCGACAGGATCGACTGCGGCTGCATCGGCATCCGGCCGCTGTTTCATGTACTGGCCGGGTTCGGCGAGGCGGAGCTTGCCTACCGGATGATCGTGGGACCGGAGTTTCCGTCCTACGGGCACTGGATCCTGGAGGAGGACTGCACAGCACTCTTCGAGTCATTCCAGAAGGCAGGGGAGATTCCGCAGTCAAAGAACCATCATTTCTTCGGAGATATCAGCGGCTGGTTCTACCGCGAACTGGCCGGTCTGAAGATCAATCCTCATGAGCGGGACTTCTGTGAGATCGAGATCTCGCCGAAGTTTATCCCGCAGCTTACTTCGGCACAGGCCGAACATCAGCATCCCGCTGGCCTGATCCGCGCCGGGTGGGAAAGATGCGGTGAAGAGATCGACCTGACGGTCGAAGTGCCGGACAAGATCCACGGGAGTATCTGCCTACCCGCCGGCTGGGTCTTTGCGGGCACCGGTGATGACTGTGAGGTGCTGAAAACCAACGTATATCATATCTCGCGGTAAACGAGAAAATGGGAGGCGAGGAATGAAGATCAGTGAAGTACTGTTAAGAAGGAAGAATAAACTGAATCTGAAGCCAGGCAGCGGCGCCGAAAAGGATACCCAGGTCCTTTTATACTGTATGCTGAAAAACTTCGAGTCTCTGGGCTATTCCCTGAGCGCGGACGTCCTGCGGATCCTGCTGGAATACAGAGAGGAAGAGCTGAAAGAGCTGTATTTCGAACTGTTGCCTGTACTGAAATGGCTGAAAGGCGCGGATGTAGAATATAAACCCATGTATAAGGGCTTTCCGGAAGAGGTGGCAGAGAAGAGCGAAGTGGAACTTTTCATCAATGCGATCATCCACTATCTGACGGACGGACACTGGATGCCCGCATCGGAAGAAAAAGAGCGCTTACCGCTCTATGAGACGACGGCCGAGACAGAGCTGGGTCTCGGAACAGAGGAGGATATCCGGGAGATCGCGAAAAACCTGCTGGGCAGCAAAACATCCCTTTCCGAACAGGATAAAGATGATCTCAAGGCGATCATAGCGGAGCAGGGACCTGAAAGCTGTCTGCCGGAACAGATTTTTATGAAGGAAAATCTGGCCCTTTTCTCGATGTTTCTGCTGAAAGAATACCGGAACAGGACGCCTGGCGAACTTGCCGTACTGCTGCAGCCGTATTTTCAGACTGCCACGGATGTCCTACGGTTGATCGCTGCACTCTCGGACGGCGACATCTCGCTGGCAAAGTCGCCACGGATCCGCAGGCTTTCCCGCAGAGAGCGCCGGATGATCATGGACCTGCTGGCCGGGATCAGAAACCCGCTGGAAGATATGTTCCGCTACCGGGAAGAGTGGATTCGGGCAGGAGAAAGGATCCATCCCGGCGAATATCAGAACGAAAAATACGCACTCGTCCGGGAATGTTTCCGGAAGATCCGGAATAATGAAAAACCCCTTTTCTTCGGCGGGAAGGTCGAACAGCTGCTTCTGTCCGGAGACACGCTGGCGGCAGCGAAACTGCTGGCTGACCGGCCGGGAGAGTTCGTTCGCCGGCTGGATGTACTGCTCAGACGGACAAAGGAAGAGGAAAAACAGGAAGAGATCCTGCGGCTCTTTGCGCAGGTGGGAGACAAGGTCTCGGTACCGGTGCTCCTGCAGGCCATGACACATTTCGACTATCGGGACGATAATGAGATCCGTGTATTTTTCCCCAAAGGCATGCTGGCAAAAGCGATGGGGATCTATAATGATCTTCCGGCACTGGCCCCTGATTCCATGCTGAATGTCCGGACTGCCGGTGTTTGCCGGGAGCTGCTCCGCAAACAGTTCAGCGAAAAACCACCCATGGGCAAGGTCTATGTCTCGAAGGATATGAAAAACTATCCCATCCCCTTCAGTCAGCGAAGTGCTTCAGCCGGCTCGAAGCTGCTGCTTAGGGGGAGCGAGATCCCGATCGACGATAACGCCACGACGATCCGTGCTTTCATTCACTGGACGAATCTGGATGATTCGAACGATGATGATTCCCGGGTGGATATCGATCTGTCCGCTGTGTTCTACGATGAGTACTGGAATTATGTGACGCACATTTCCTATACGCAGCTGCGGGACGAAAGGATCGCAGCCTATCATTCGGGAGACAGAGTGAACGGGGGACCGGCAAGCGGCCAGGGAGTAGCGGAGTTTCTTGATCTGGACATCGACAAAGTGGCAGAGGTCGCACCGTATGTCGTGTTCCAGGTCTATGCCTTCACAGAGCAGACATTCAGGACCCTGTCGAACGTACGCTTCGGCTGGATGTACCGCGAAAAACCAAGGTCCGGTGAGATCTTCGAGCCGCGGACAGTGGAAAACCTTTTTCATCTTTCGGCTG
>JAFZQZ010000030.1 GCA_017620135.1 Bacillota bacterium | reverse complement strand
GAGAACTTCGCTGTAGGCGGTATCGTGTACTCAGCCAAGAATATAAAGAATCATGATCAGATAGCCAATATGCTCGAAAAGACTGTCGAGATGAGCAAATATCCCCTGTTCCTGGGCCTGACGGATATGGGAGGCGGAGGGGACCCTGTGAAGGCACTCTCGCTCGAGGATGTTGCTTCTGCGGCGGAGCTCGCGGAGGCGGGCGATCCTGCCAAGGCATATCAGACCGGAGAGACGATCGCGAAGAAGCTCATGGACGCTGGGTTTAACATGGCTCTTTCTCCCAGAGCGAACCTCACGGCAGACGCTATGACGGATGATGAAAGACGTGAGAGCTTCGGCAGCGATCCCGCGACCGCACAGATCATAATGGCCGGTGAGATACTGGGACTTGAGGAGAACGGCATCGATACTGCGGTGGGATATTTCCCCACCACGGCTGATGACAGGAGTGGGAACATTCCTATAACCAATGCGACCGAGAGCGACCTCGCCGACGGCGAATATGCGATGTTCAAGACGGCGGTGGAAGCCGGGACCCAGGTGATCATAGTCGGAAACCTCGCGGCGCCTGCGATAACCGGGGATAACACATCGAGCAGCATGTCTTCCGTGATCATAAACGACCAGCTCAGATCCGTGCTCGGATATGATGTTGTCGTAATGACCGATTCCCTGAGCGACCCCGCGATAACGGATTACCTGACCGCTGATCAGGCTGCGGTGAACGCTATCAAGGCGGGAGCCGACATGATCTACGAACCGGAGAACCTGGAAGTCGCTCTGGACGGCGTGCTGGATGCCGTCAACAGCGGAGTGATATCCGAGACGCGGATCAATGAATCTCTCACGAGGATCTATAAGATCAAGTACGCGGATAAAACAAACTGAACCGTCTAAATGAACAGATAAGAAAAATGACAGGCTTAACGCCTGTCATTCAGACTGAAGACAAAGCACCCCGGAGCTAATGCTCCGGGATTGCTTTGTTTTTTTATTCGATTATGCGGCGGTAAAAATGAGTCTGTTTGTAAGAAAAGGACCTCCTGGTCCGAGCTTTCCTATCCTCTGTAGCATCCTTGCCAGCTTCTTTAGGTTCATACAAGCATAGGTCAACCCTACTTTCATGCGCATCCTTGCTTTTCCTTTCATGTGTGTGTATCTGAATCCGTGGGCTTCCTTTGCTGTCCCGAAGAGTCTCTCGATTGTCTCTTTTCTATGGCTGTATAGATCTTTCATTCCCACCGTGTGTCGGATGTCCTCGCAGGCTTCCATGTACGGCTCCCAGATATGGCGCATGATCACTTTCTGACGGGTGGCACTTTGCGTGCACTGCGCTAAGTATGGACATCCTTCACAATCCTTGGGATTACTTTTGTATTCCCGATACCCATCCCGGTTCGTTGTGCTGTAAGGAAGCACCTTGTCCGCCGGACAGATATAACAGTCGTGGTATTCGTCATAAACATACTCGTACTTTTTGAAGTAACCATCCTTTGTCATTGGCGCTTTATAAGGGAATACCGGAAGGATTCCGTCATCCAGAAGCAGCTTTGCGATGGCCGGTGTCTTATACCCGGCATCCGCAACAAGCTTTTCAATCCCGATATCCCGGATCTTATCATAGAGTTCTTTGAATGTTCTGCTGTCATGAAGATTTCCCGGATTTACCGTATAATCCAGGATCCAGCCGTTCTTGTCACAAGCAGTTTCTATCGCGTAAGCGAAAACCTGCTTGTGTTCTCCTTTGTGGAACCAGCCGCTTTCCGGATCGGTCGTTGAAATCTTGATCTCTTTTTCTGATCTGCCGCTGTTCCCATCCAGATCATTGTGATCATCGTCTTTTTTCTTCAAAGGTCTCTTTCCATGAGCGATACGATCCTCATCGATTTCTTTTTGAAGTTGTTCCTCATAGAATAGAGCTTCCTGCCTCGCGATCCGGCTTTCTTTCTTGTGAATGTTCGCACAGGCTTTGACATGCGTGGCATCTACAAAGACTTCCGTAGGATCTACAAATCCATGAGAATAGCATTCCTCAAGAATGCGCGAGAAGATCTGCTCAAAAAGATCGGTGTCCTTGAAGCGCCGGGTATAGTTCTTACCAAACGTGGTGAAATGCGGAACTGCATCCAGCATATCTAAACCAAGGAACCATCGATAAGCTACATTGACTTCAATCTCTTTGATCGTCTGACGCATGCTCCGAATGCCGTAAAGGTACTGAATAAAGGGAATCTTAATCAGCGTTACGGGATCCATGCTGGGGCGCCCCCAGTCCGGGGAATATTTCTCGACTACAAGATCGTAAATAAAATCCCAGTTGATAGCATTTTCGATCAGACGAAGAAGGTGATCTTTCGGAACAAGGTCATCCATGCAGAAATACTGGACTTGCGTTCTGTTCTTATCAGCATTTTTGGTCATCATAGGGAGGAACCTCCGCGAAGACAGCTTTATCAGATACTTATATTATACTATGAAAACCCTGAAGTGACGTATAGAATCGAAAAAAAACAAGTAACAAAAAGGAATTGTAGAATATAAAGGCCGCCATCCAGTAAGGACGACAGGTAACCGTATTTATGTTCAAAAGCAAAGCCCGCGGTGTTATGCCGCGGACTTTGTCTTCAGTCTGACGGGGACAGCAGAATGCTGTCCCCGTTTTTTGTGGTTTCCGGTGCCCGATCTTGCTTTTGGCTTGCTTTTTGGCTTGCTGCGAGCAGCGATCTGCGCTGTTTTCTCAGTTTCCGGTGCCCGATCTTGCTTTTTGGCTTGCTGCGGGCAGCGATTTGCGCTGTTTTCTCGATTTCCGGTGCCCGATCTTGCTTTTTGGCTTGCTGCAGGCAGCGATCTGCGCTGTTTTCTCGATTTCCGGTGCTTAATCTTGCTTTTTGGCTTGCTGCGGGCAACGGCGCGGGGATCGCAACGATCTTTTCCCGGTCAGAATATCCGGCATAACGATCAGCATCGCCGGATCAATGAAGTCTGTGTGTGAAGAGTTGGACGGGAAGTATGTCCTGCTAAACAAAGAACCGGTCTATCATTGCTGTGATCTCATTCGTGCCCAGCGGAGCAGTTGATGTCTCTTCGGTTATGATCAGGTTGCAACCGATGAAAATGCTGTTCTTCATGTATTCTTTTATTCTCGATACAGACTTTTTCGCGTAGTCTTTATCGTCCATCATTCCCCTATGCTCCCAGTAATACACTTTTCGCTCCCTGACATTAAGGACTGTAAAGTCAGGGTGGATAGTGCTTCCGTCCTTTAAGACAAGGGGACATTCATATTTGTAGGGTATCCCGCGCACGGCCAGCGCATTGGCTATATTGAGTTCGGATTTGGAGCGTACCCGTTCTTTCCTGTCGGTTTCGTAAAGGGTCACATAGTCTGTGATCTGTTTACCTACATAAGGCTTGTTTTCCCATGCCATCCTGTAATCTTCATCTGTAGTGTCTATCGGTTCGATGAATTGCTTTGCCTCGGCGGGAATTCCTGAATATTGTTTTCGGATATCGTCGACTATCCTACCCGACTTTTTTAAGAACACTTCCAGGACATGTATTTCGCGGTCTACATGCTTCAGGACTTTTTCATCATAAGATTTCTGGATATATGCCTTCAGCTTTGCGTTGTCATTCTTGGAGATATACTCTCCTGATCTTTCTACATTATCCCTGCGCAGATAATACTGCGTGCGATTACTGGAATTGCTGATATGTATCTTTCCCGGCGGATATCTGGTCAGGTCTTTTTGCAGTTGTTGCCGTATCACCAGAAGCTCGTTATATCTTCTCCCGGCTTCGTCATACAGGTTAGTCGGCTTCAGGTGTAACAATGCTTTGGGTTTGTTCATTT
>JAFZQZ010000029.1 GCA_017620135.1 Bacillota bacterium | reverse complement strand
GCGATCAGCGCCGCCTGAACGGCAAGCATATCCTCAAAATGTGTCAGGATCATACTGGTAAATGTCGCTGACAGCATTAAAAACATCAGCCAGGGAATCCGGTTCTTCCAGATTTCGATGATGCCGGATCTTGCATAGGGCTTCTCCGAAGGTGTCATGGCCGCCATCAATTCGAAGTCTTCCGTCGTTTCCTGCTTCATGACGTCGATGATGTCGTCGACGGTAACGATGCCTACCAGTCTGCCTTCCGTGTCTACAACGGGCATCGCCATCAGGTCGTAGTTCGAGAATTTCTCCGACACGCTCTCCTGGTCTTCGGTCGTCGTGGCAAAGATCACATTTCGATCCATCAGATCTTCTATGATCGTATCGTCATCCGCCAGAAGCAGATCCTTGACCGTGACAATTCCTTCCAGCTTGCGGTCAGCGGGAATCACAAAGCAGATATAGATGGTCTCCTTGTCTTCCCCGATCCGTCTGATTCTGGCCAAGGATTCCTTGACGCTCATATACTTTTTCAGGTCCACAAATTCCGCCGTCATAATGCTGCCGGCGGAATCCTCTGGATAATGAAGATACTGGTTGATCAGCGCGCGTGTTTCAGGGGTTGCGGCACGCATGACACGTTTGACCACATTTGCCGGCAGTTCCTCCATCATGTCGACAGCATCATCAACGAAAAGCTCTTCAATAATACCCGCCAGTTCAGAATCGGTCATGGAGTTAATAATCCGTTCCTGATCCGGTGTGTCAAAGTTTGCAAAGACATCTGCAGCGGTTTCCTTGGAAAGCAGACGGAAGACCATCGGCATACGGTTGTCCTTGATTTCGGACAGAAACTCCGCGACGTCGAATTCGTTCATTTCTTCCATGCGCTGTTTCAGCGCACGCATATTCCGGCTGTCAAGAAGGGCCGTCAGTTCATCGTTTCTCTGTTCCTGAATGGCTTCATAGTCCAAAGCCTCAGAGTTTTCCAGTTCGTCCATGCCATCGCCTCCTTCTTCCGACACGATGTTTAAGCAATGAATTTTATCATATTTTTCACGGAAAGACAAGTTACGAAATAATACTTGCCGCACAGATGCGATTATGATAAAATAATTTGATTTACTTTTGACGATTTTTTGGAGAACTGTCATGAACGATATCAATTCAATCGGAAATGCACGGCTGATTATCCGGGAGGTCAGCAAAGTGATTGTCGGCAAGGACGAATCCCTGATCAAAGTCCTTCTTGCAATCATTGCAGGCGGTCATATCCTTATGGAAGATATTCCGGGTGTCGGGAAAACCACTATGGCCATCTCCATTTCTAAAGCCTTGGGCCTCGAATACGGGCGTGTGCAGTTTACACCGGATGTTTTGCCCTCCGACATCACCGGTTATTCGATTTTTGATAAAGAATCCGGAAAAATGACCTATCAGAAAGGCGCAGTTCTATGCAATCTCTTTCTTGCCGATGAACTGAACCGAGCCACCAGCAGGACACAGTCTGCCCTCCTGCAGGCTATGGAGGAAGGGATGGTAACCGTCGACAATCACACTTATCCCGTTCCGCAGCCATTCATCGTAATCGCCACACAAAATCCCACTGGTGCAAAAGGAACGCAGATGCTGCCGGACTCACAGATGGACCGGTTTATGCTTCGTCTTTCCATGGGCTATCCGGCTCACGATGACGAGATTGAAATGATCCGCAGGAAACAGAAAGGCATAACCATCGATGCAGTCCAGCAGGTAGTCAGCCGTGACGATCTGCTTCGGATTAGACGAGAAGCCGAGCAGGTCTATATCAAGGATGATGTCATTGATTATATCGTCCGTCTCTGCGAAGCAACCCGGAACGACGGCAGAATTGTTCAGGGCGCAAGCCCCCGTGCTTCTCTTGCTCTGACATCTCTCAGCAAGGCAACCGCCTGGATTCAGGGCCGTGACTATGTGCTTCCGAAAGATATCCGCTTTGTTTTCTTTGAGTGTATCGAACACCGTTTGATCTGGTCGCAGGAAATGCCCGACGCCGAGTCAAAACGAGCTGCTCTCGCCGAACTGTTTTCGACGGTAGAGGCGCCGAGTCTTAAATAATGGCAATTCTTCACGTTCTGCTTTATCTCCTGATGATCGGTCTGGCATGGTTGTTCCGTGCCAGTTACATAGGCTGGTTTGGCCCTTATATTTTCGCCGCGGTTGTTCTTCTGCCCCTGGTCATTCTCCTGGTTTCTCTCCCTTCCATGACCAGACTGCAGATTCGTTTCATTGCGCCCCCACGTGTCATGCGCGGCGGCGAGGCGCAGCTGTCGCTCGAATTCATAAATCCTGCTCACCTGCCTGTTCATTCCGTTACGGTGCATCTAGAGATTCGCAACCGCTATTCCGGCGAAACCTCACGTCAGAATTTCGTTTTCCGGAACATTGAAAGCAGCCGGTGCGAGATCCCTCTCCCCACAAAGGAATGCGGTGAACTTTCGTGTTCTTTGCTGCGTTATGAGTGCAGAGACCTGCTTGGCCTGTTCATTATCCGTCGCAGAGGCGGCACGGAAACTCTCTGCACGGTAATGCCCTCCGCTGTAGAAGCGGACAATCAGATTTCCTTCGAAACGACCCTCAGCACTGCGACGATACTGAAACCGAAATACGGCGGCGGATTTGCTGAAGAACATGACCTGCGTTCCTATCGGCCCGGGGATGCTTCCAACAGCATTCACTGGAAGCTTTCTTCAAAAACCGACTCTCTGATCGTTCGCGAAGCACTGATCCCGGAAAACAGCACGATTTTTCTTGTTCTCTCCAGGGTTGGGGAAAATGATCGCGGTTTGGAGGTGCTCCGCTGGCTCTCCAGAACCCTGGATGAACTGGAAGAGCCGCATATCATTGTTGCCGACAGTCTTTACTCCGTCGGGAATGAAAGCGAAACTGACGATGCAATCGCTTCTATTCTGAGCTGGCCGCTTCGGGAGCCATGCGGCTTTGACGCCGCTAATGCACGCTGTGTTTTCATGGTATTCGACGGTGAGGTCCGAACGCTATGAATTCTAATCTGAATCCTTTCCTCAACAGAACCGGAAATCTCCTTCTTCTGCTTGTTGGCATGGAAAGCCTTTTCCTGTTATTCTGTGACAGCTTCAAGCTTAGTTTCTCTTTCCAGGCCTGTTTATGGCTCGCAGTTCTTTGTCTTTTGCTTTGGATAGCAGTGAGCTTTCGTTATGGTCCGGTGTTTGCTCTGCCGCTTTGCGCCCTTGTTCTTTTTTTTCTTTTCAGGCAGAATGATCTTTCGCTGGTTGAAGCGGTTCAGGCTCTGGCCGATCATGTTGTGGGAACTTACTACGAACACTTTGGCGGCAGTCACAGTGCATATACAGAAGAACCCGGGAAG
>JAFZQZ010000028.1 GCA_017620135.1 Bacillota bacterium | reverse complement strand
TTCTTCTTGATTTAGTGTAATATTTAGCTGAGCCATTTGTTCTTCCTCCTCGGCAAATGTTGATTGTGGTGATTTACATTATACCTAAAGGTTGAACTTTTGGCTCATTTTATTTTTACACCATTATATGGGCGTGATCTTTTTGTGAGCGGCAAAATATGACATTTCTGGCTTTTCAGACGCTTTCATCAAAAAGATTCCGTCTAAAAATGACAAATCCAGCATTTCAGACGCAAGCATCTATTTGAATGAGATTTTGTGCTATGAGAAGGCTGCAAAAGACCCGGTTAGTGATCCTTCGTTGTAGTCCTGGCAGAAGAAATATGGTATACTTTAGAAAAGCTTTATATGTACGCAGATAAATGGAGGCAAATCATGAACAGTCAACCGATGATCGGCGTCAACACCTACGGCCTGGGGCCGCAGCTGAAAGAGGATTTTGAAGGAACGCTTCGAAAAGTGAGAGAAATGGGGTATGACCTCATCGAACCGATGGTCGTGCTCCAGGAAAAACAAGGCAAGTTCCCAGCAAATCTGTGGACGTTCGAGCTGCTGGAAAAGGCAGCGCCTATCCTGAAAGAATGCGGCCTGAAGATGCACTCGGCGCATACTGGCGCCGGGATCGGTTCGCTTCGGCTCCCCGCGAAGGCGATCGCTGAAAAGATCCGCCGCGTTATGGAAATGACCGACATCCGGCTGTTCGTTTTCAGCGGCATGTTCAAGGACGACCGCGGAGCGGAAGGCTGGGCCCGGTATCTGAAAGCGCTCGCGGATCAACTGGACGGGACTGAAGCGAAGATCGTCTATCACAATCATAACCTGGAGCTGACCCCGATCTTCAGCGGCGGCAAGATCCACTATCCATTGGATACGTTTTTTGAGAAGGCAGGCGACAAGGTCTATCTGCAGATGGACTTTGGCTGGGCAGCCTACGCAGGTGACGAGGAAGAGATCTTCGATCGCTATAAAGACCGGATCATCAGTCTGCACTGCAAGGACTTCGCGCCGGGTTACTGCCGCAGCGGGAAGAATATGTTCAAACTGCCAGCGGCTGCTTTTACCGCGATCGGTGCGGGAGAAGTGAAGACCAGCCGGCTCGTGACCAAATATCTGGAACTGCCGGAAGTCAGCGGTGACATCATTATCGATCAGGATAAGACGACAGGCGACCGGATGGAGGACCTTCAGACAGGCATCACCAATGTGCGCAAAGCGATCGCCGAGCCAGATCCCGCTCCGGAAAAGAAAGGAGAAACGAAGGAGACTATCGACCGGAAACGTCTTTCCATGATGACATTCACACTTGCCAGGGACCGGGTCGCCAGAAAGATGACTATCCAGGACACCCTGCAACTTGCTGCGGATGCCGGTATTCCTTTCGTTGACCTTCTGTGGGTGAAGGAAAAGGAGATCCCGGAATACCGGACGGCCATGGCAGCTACCGGCGTTCGGGTGATGTGCAAGATCGCGAATATTTCCTTCCTCGGAAATGAAAAGAAATGCCTGGACGCCATCAAAAGAGAGATGGGGATCGCCGAGGCGCTGGGAGCGGAGATGTTCATGATCGTGCCGTTTGAGATTCCCATGGAGTTCCAAAAAGCGGCAAGGATGGGCAAGGAAGCGGTACGTAAGATTCTGGTGGAGCGGTTTTCTCTGGCCGTAGAGGAAGGAAGGAAAAGAAACCTTCCCGTCGTCTTTGAAACGACGCCACACGATGAATTCGCGCTTTCTTCCGCGGAGGACTGCAAGCTGGTCCTCGATCAGGTCCCGGGACTGGGAATGGTCTTTGATACGGCGAACATGCTGCCGGCCGGTGAAAAGCCGCTGTCCGATTATGAATTGCTGAAAGACCGGATCGTCCATGTGCACCTGAAGGATGTGGCGTTGACCAAAGGCGAGAGGACCATCTGGAGCGAGTTCACATCGACCGGCGAGATCATGAACTGCTGCCTGTGGGGCGAAGGCGTCATCCCGCTGGACGAGATCTACGCCCGGATGATGAGGGACGGCTACAGTGGCCGCTTCGCGATCGAATACGCGCATCCGGCAGGAGCGCAGCCGCTGGCTATACACCAGGCACAGCTGGAGAAACAGCTTGGTTATTTCACTTCCTAATATAGAGAACTCGATTTACGGATAAAGGCAGCTTTTATGGCTGTCTTTTTCCTTTTTTATAAAAAGTTGTAATAATCGTGTTGACAATAAAGATGTAATGTGATATATTACAACTATCAGCTGATGTTATGTTACCAAGGAGGTCTATATGCAGATCACAAGCCGCTTTACGATTGCCATTCATATTCTTGTCGCGATCGATTATTTCAAAGACATGGATCGGGTGAACAGTGAGTTCCTGGCCGGAAGCACAGGCGTTAATCCGGTGATCATCCGGACGGTCATCTCCCGCCTGCGGGAAGCCGGGATCCTCAGTACGCAGCGAGGATCGAGCGGAGCGAATCTGACCAGGCCCCTGTCAGAAATCACTTTTTATGACATTTACAGGGCTGTCGACAGCGTTGACGAGCAGGAAGGACTGTTCCATTTTCATGAACAGCCGCACCCTGACTGTCCGGTAGGAGGCAATATCCATACAGCCCTCGACGGGAAACTGGATGATATCCAGCATGTCATGGAAGAGCGGATGAAAACGATCACCGTTCAGGACGTGGCGGATGATGTCCTTAAGGCAGTACGTGAAAAATCAAAAGAAGAATAATCGGAGGATTACCATGAACAAGACATATGTTGCTATGACGATGAACAACGAAAACCTGAATATCGGAACGATCTACTTTACAGATGCATTCATTAGTGCGGATGTTGTAAATCCGGCCACGCAGAAAAAATATACGGAAGAAGAGAAAGCAGCTCTTCAGGCAGTGGATCTTGCGGCTCCGGAGAACGCAGTGATCGCGATCTCTTCTGTTTCACCGGAAGAGGTCCTTTGGTTTGACTTGGAGAACGCGAAAGCAATCGTTTCTCATACAGATCCACTGATCATCAAAGGCAGCGAGATGATCACCACAGAAGGAACGGTCGTAGCGAAAGCATTATAAGATAATAAACAGAAGATCCCCGGAGGCTGATTATGAAAGAAACAACTCAGGAAGAACGCCTTGACTATCTGGTAGAGGCCTTCAAAGAAGACTCAGAGGAATACAAGGACCTGCAGACTCCGGCAGATATATTTAACAAGCGCCGGATCCTTCGATCTCTCATGAACATACGTATGCCGAGAACGATGGATCCGGCTGTTCTTACAATTCAGGATGAATATCTGCTGGAAAGGATCCGGGAAAACGGGATCGTGACTCTTGCAGACGTTCCTACGGCTGCGGAGCAGGGAAGCACGAGGTTATTTGCGGATCGTTTTTCCGTCTGGCAGGGAGATATCACCAGGCTGAAAGTAGACGCCATCGTGAACGCGGCGAATTCACAGATGCTCGGATGTTTCGTGCCCATGCATACCTGTATCGATAACTGCATTCATACCTTTGCCGGGATCCAGCTCAGGGAAGAATGTGACCGGCAGATGAAAGAGCTTCGGACTCGGTATGGCCGCGATTATGAACAGCCAACAGCCGTTCCGATGCTCACGGACGGCTACAATCTTCCGGCAGGGAAAGTGATCCATATCGTGGGTCCGATCGTCAGTGGTGGCTTGACGCAGAAACACGAGCGGCTGCTGGAGGCGTGTTATTCGTCGTGTCTTGATATGTGTCTGGAAAACGGACTGAAGAGCGTCGCTTTCTGCTGTATTTCCACCGGCGTTTTCCACTTCCCGAACCAGCGAGCGGCTCAGATCGCGGTTAAGACAGTGACAGATTGGCTGTTCGCTCATCCGGGCAGCATAGAAAGAGTGATATTCAATGTCTTCAAAGACGAAGACAAGACATACTATGAACAGGAGCTGTTCTGATCAGTAAGGAAGACCGGGAAGGAGGCAGATATCTTGAGAAGACAGGTGTATATTCGTCCGTATGATACCCCGGACGGAATAGAAAAACTGAAAGTAGCGCTTGGGAAAGCGGAAGCCGTGATCATCGGCGCCGGCGCCGGTCTGTCTACATCAGCCGGTTTTTTCTATACGGGAGAAAGGTTTGAGAAGTACTTCCATGATTTCGCTGTAAAGTATCATTTCTCTGACATGTATTCCGGCGGATTTTATCCGTATTCGACGCCGGAGGAGAAATGGGCATTCTGGAGTCGGCATATCTATATCAACCGTTACATGGATCCGCCCAAACCGGTCTACAAAAAGCTGCTGGATCTGGTAAAGGACAAGGATTACTTTGTCATCACGACCAACGTGGATCACTGTTTCCAGAAAGCCGACGTCGATAAGCACAGACTTTTTTATACGCAGGGTGACTACGGCCTTTGGCAGTGCAGCAAGCCCTGCCATAACAAGACCTATGATAACGAAGAGAGAGTCCGGGAGATGGTCCTGGCGCAGGGATATACGATCGCTGAGGATGGAGCGCTTGTGCCTCCGGAAAACGGTGAACTGAAAATGACCGTTCCTACAGAGTTGATCCCGCGCTGCCCTGTCTGCGGAGAACCCATGAGCATGAATCTTCGGGCGGACGAGACCTTTGTTGAGGATGAAGGCTGGCACGTCGCTGCCGGACGCTACTCGGACTTCCTCCGCCGCCACATAAATTCGAAGGTGCTTTTCCTGGATGTGGGGACAGGCTTCAATACTCCGACGATTTTTAAAATACCTTTCTGGCAGATGACAAATGAGTGGCCGGACGCGAAATATGCCTGCATCAATCTGGATCAGGCTTTTGCCCCGGAGGAGATCGAGGATAAATCGATCTGCATCAACGGAGATATCGGGGAAGTCCTGAAGCAGCTCACCTGACATATCTGGCATAGGCCGTTTCCATTTGATATGATTTCATTTCTGTCTGTGATATGATATGATCAGAATAACTGGAAGGAGCGTAGAAAATGGATCACGAAAAAACTGCCAGAGCAAGTCACAGAAGAGGCACAAGCTGTGCCGGATCGGTCTATCAGGCTTTTGCCGATGTCAACAAACATATGACCAGTGCGCCGTTTCCTCGCTCAGAAGGCGGAAAATGCGGCGCGGTCCTCTCCGCGGAGAAAGTGCTGAGAGAAACCGGCGTCATGATGATCGAAGAGTTTGAGCGTGAATTCAAAGAGCGCTTTGGCTCTGTCAAATGCTTCGAACTACTTGGAAAGAGAAACGGCAGCTGCAATGATTTCGTAGGCACCGCAGCGGCGATCACAGATAAGCTGCTGGAAAAGAATGGAGTCAAAGAGTGAAATATACGGTTTTAGGCAAGACAGGGCTGACGATCTCCCGGATCACCTATGGCGGCATCGTCTCCACGATGGGCGATTACTCACATTATACCTTTGAAGGCGACGGACAGAAGGCCTCGGACGAGTATGTCCGTTTTGCCCTGGACGCCGGGATCACGTACTTTGATGTGGCTCCGAGCTACGGCGACGCGCAGGAAAGGCTGGGTAATTCGTTGATCGGCGCAAGGGACAGGATCGTCCTGGCCTGCAAGACGCGTTACCGCGATTACGATACAGCAGCGCGTGACGCGGAGCGTTCCCTGAAGCTCCTGCATACGGATCATTTTGACGTCTATCAGATGCATGCGATCTGTAATACCGCCGATGTCGAACGCGCTTTTCAGCCGGACGGCGTGATGAAGCTGATGGAAGAGCTCAAACGTTCCGGCACGGCCAGGAACATAGGGATCACGGCACACAGCGAGAAAGCAGCCGTCATGGCTATGGGTCTTTATGATTTTGATACGTTGCTGTTTCCCACGAACTGGCATATGAACATGGCGATCGGATATGGCAGCAAGGCTCTTGAGACCGCCCGATCAAAGAATATGGGCGTGATCGCCATGAAATCGATGATCGAGCGCGCCTTCCTCAAGGACGATGTGGAAGCCAGAAAGCGCTGGCCCAAGAGCTGGTGTAAGCCGTTCGATCCGGATACGCAGGGTGAACTGCTGGTCGCGGCGATGAAGTACGCGGTGTCCATGGGGATCGATACCTTGGTCCCTGCCGGCGATATCGACCATTTCCACTTTGCTATGGCACATGAGAACGAGATCTGGAACGACCCGCTGACAGAAGAGGAAAAAGCGATGCTCGCGCAGCATCTGGAATCAGTCAAAGATCACCTTTTCATGCCGGAACGGGATCGCTGATCCGGCGGCTCCAGATGCGGCAGAGGAAGAGTGCGACCGCCGTCGAGATGATGGTCGTGACCGCGTTCGCGAAAACGATCCCATCGAGGCCAAAGTTTGATTCCATGAGATATAGGACCGGTACGAAAACCAACCCTTTCTGCAGGAGAGAAGTCAGCGTGGCATAGCTCACTTTACCGGTGCCTTGCAGATAGGTGGAACACATCTGATAAACCGCTTCCATCGGAACGGCGATCAGAGTACCCAGCATCATGTGCTTCCCCAGGCTGATGATCTTCGGATCCGGACTGAACGCAGCGACGAAGGAACCACGGAATAGATAGAAAAAAGCAGCCATCAATAAGGCAACTACTACGGACACGGCGCCTATGCCCAGGACGATCCTGGCAAGGCGTCTTTTATCTTTTCTGCCGAAAACATACGAGATGGCGGGCTGCACGCCCATACAGATCCCCATGATGATCATCGGGATGAGCATGCCGCATTTGCCGGCCACACTGCGCGCAGCGACTGCGATATTGCCATAGGATACGGTCAGACGGTTGGAAATGGCGGAACTGAAACTCATAAGCAGGGTACTGGCTGCCATGGGAAATCCCAGGGAAAGGATCCGAACGGAGACATCTTTTCGCAAAGACAGATCACTAAAAGATATAGAGAATGCCTCTTTCTTCGAAGCAGTCCGCAGCAGCAGGATCATACTGACGATATTGCCGATCACGGTCGCCAGCGCCGCTCCGCGACAGCCCCAGTGAAAAACGGAAATGAACAACGGATCCAACAATATATTAAGGCAGGTCCCGGTTAACGAGGCGAGCATTGCGCTTTTGACGTCCCCGTCCGCCCGGATCGTGTTGCCCAGCGCGCCGGAAAGCAGCAGGAACGGTGCTCCCAGACCAAGGATCTGAAGATACTCTGTGGTATAGCCCGCGGTCTGCTCGTTCGCACCAAGAAGGGAAAGAAGAGGCCGCATCCCTCCAAGGATCAGTGCTATCAGGACGATTCCCAGTCCCAGGGAAGCATAGACGACGAATGAACTGTATTTCTTTACCAGATCGCCGTGGCTTTCTCCAAGTGCGATGGCGCAGGCGGTACATCCGCCAAATCCGATTAGGGTATTAAATGCCGAGATAGCGGAAAAGACCGGGCTCGCGAGTGAGATCGCGGCAAGCTGATTACTGTCGCCGCTCCGGCCGATGAAGAACACGTCCGCCATGTTGTATAAAACGGTGACCATCATGATCAATATGACGGGCAGACTCATCCTGAGCAGGAGTTGCCCGATACTTCCTTCTCGCATCAGTTTTTCATTCTGCATGATCAAATTTCCTTTCTTATATCCAAAAAACAGACACTTGTTTTCTTATTACACCCATAGTATACTGAGATTCAAAGTACAGTTCAACCGATAATATTCCGATAAATGTCGGTTTAATGAGGGTATAAGTTATGAATGTGAAAAATAATCGTCTGGTCCGTGAAACACACGAGAAGATCATCCGCACTGTTTATCAAATGATGGTACAGGAAAAACGGCCGATCGGAAAGATCACCGTAAGGGAGATCTGTGAGAGAGCGGATATCCATCGGTCCACATTTTATGCGCATTATCTGGATGTGTATGATGTAGTGGAGAAGGTCGAGGAACACATGTCACGTGAGCTGACGGAAACTTTTTTCCAGAAAATGGATGAAAATGCGGCGGCCAGGGAGTGTTTTACTGAGATCTTTACTTTCATTCGGACATACCGCGAGTTTTATACCTATTATCTTAATGAAAGCAAAAACTTCGGCGTGCTTCAGCTGGCCAGAGATATGATCCTGGACCGCTACAACAGGGCCGGAGCCGCTCCGCAGACTTTTGGCGCGCATTCAGCCGAGGAGATGGAATACCACGGTGCATTCTTCCTTTTTGGTATGACCGCGCTCGTGCGGATGTGGCTGAAGAACGACTGCCGTGAGGAACCGGAAGAGCTGTATGACCTGCTCCTTCGACAAGGCACTGTACAGGAAAGGATGATCAGGTGGTAAAATGCAGGAAAAGACAAGAATAAAGCGCGGCGGTCTGATCCTGCTGGGGATCCTTCTGGTTCTTGCCGCTGCTATTCTGATTTATTCAGGTATTTACTATCATGCGGATAAGACCGCAGAGATAGCGATTCAAGGGGATAGCGTTGTCCGGGTATCGAAAGCGGACTACGGCTGGTTCTTTGACGGTCCGGGCGAAGAGGATACTTTGATCTTCTATCCCGGAGGGAAAGTGGAAGAGACCGCTTACGCGCCGCTCCTTGCCGAACTGGCAAGGCAGGGCGTGGACGTCTGCCTGGTGAAGATGCCCATGCATCTGGCGGTGCTGGGATCGGACAGAGCGGACCGGGTCATGGAAGAATACTCCTATGAACATTGGTATATAGGCGGGCATTCCCTGGGTGGCGCGGTCGCGGCGATCTACGCGTCCGAACATGCAGAAGAGCTGGATGGCCTCATCCTGCTGGCCGCCTATTCGACCCATCCGCTGGACGAGAAAATGGTCGTCCTGTTGATTTACGGTTCCGAGGACCAGGTGCTGGACAAGGAAAAGTATGAGGAATGCCGAGAAAACCTGCCGGAAAGCGTGAAAGAGACCGTCATCCAGGGCGGCAACCACGCACAGTTCGGCTCCTACGGCGATCAGAAGGGAGACGGCAGGGCGACGATCTCTCCGGAAGAGCAGATCCGGGAAACCGTTCAGGCGATCCTTGAATTAATTAAGTAATATTGCAAAACCAAAGCCGGGGTGAGGCTCAAAAGAGTTCTCATCCCGGCTTTTTCATGTCGATCCTATTTTGTGCTGCTCCGTGAAAGACACTTTTTTCAAAATCACGCGCACCTGCTCCGTGAAAAGCATCTTTTTCAAAACCGCACGCATCACTTGCTCCGTAGAATAGGGATTTATCAAATCGACGCGTATTTCTGGCCTTCTGAATGCTTCCCGGATGACCTTATACGCGCGGTTTTGATAAATCCCTGTTTCATGCCGCAGATGATGCGTTCAATTTTGATAAATCGGGCTTACAGGGAGCACGAACGCGCGGTTTTGAAAAATGTCCGATTTGCAGCGCCGCGCGATTTTGAAAAAACTTCGATCTGCGGAGCTGAGCTTTATTTACAGCTTCTTACAGGTCACGCCATCGATGATCAGGCAGTTATCCCCGAAAATGATCTTCGCGAAGCCGCCTTTGCGGCCGAATGTCTTGTCTCCGATGGGATAAAGCTGGCTGGTAAAGGCGCCATCCTGATCATCTACCTTGATATACAGATCGCCGTCCTGCAGGAAGACTTCGTCCAGAGGGAAGTCCTCGATCAGCTTTTCATACTTGCCGCAGTAGGCTTCCCAGCCGGTCTTGTCCGGGGCCGGCAGCATGGTTTCTTCCAGATTCTGGAACAGGGCGACGGCGGTCTTTGTCTGCTGCCAGTCGTAGAATTCACGGGACCGGTTATGCATGCTGGCTATGCACAGATCTTCCCGCAGGGAGAAGAACCATTCCGTCAGGAAGCCTTCGTTGCAGCCACCGTGATAGCCGATGTCGCCTCTGAGATTTTCTATGCAGAGACAGTAAGTCTCATCCTCCAGGATAGTCGTCAGCATACGGCGCGCGGTCTCCTTTTTCAGGAAGCCGCCTTCGCGGTAGCTTCTGCTGAGTGCGATACCAAGTTTGACGAGGTCTGTCGGAGTCGTCCACAGGCCGGCGGCCGCATGCTCGGGGTGATAGCGAAAGCCGTGTCCGGGGCTTTCCTTGATCCCAAGCTTGCCGCCAAACGCGGCGTTCGAAACGTATTCCTCATCCAGTGGCTGGAAATAGCCGGAACGGGTGAGGCCAAGCGGCTCAGCGACTTCCTTTTGGAAAGCCTCGCGGAGCGTCGTCCCGGTGATCCTGGTGAAGGCCAGTTCGGCTAAGGTCGTGCCGCCTCCGGAATACATAGACTGTTTGCCGTAGGGCCGGATCCTGCGAAGTTTAGGGGTGACGCCCTTGCCGTCGAGCACGTCTTCCAGCGTCATCGGTTCGTGATCTGCTTTATATCCGGGGAAGCCGTGGAGGTTGAACCCGGCGGTGTGGGAAAGCAACGCTTTGAAGGTCATGGGGATTTTGGCATATTCCGGTACAACGCTCGAGATATCGGCATCCAGATCGATCAGGCCTTTGTCCACGTACCGCAGTAAGGTGGCTGCGAACGCGGGTTTGGATACGGAACCTGCCTGGAAGATCATTTCAGGGTTTACAGGGAAATCCTCGCCGAACCGGCCGCTGCCCACGCAGTAGGTCTCAATGCTGTTTCCCTTTGCGACGGCGATGCTCACGCCGTAGCCTTTCCTGCCGCGGATGCCCATGTTGCCTTTTACATCAACACCATAAAAAGTCTTACTCATTTTGGGATGTAAACTCCTTTCTTTGCTCTGGCAGTTTCATTATATTGGATGATGCCGGTGAAATCAATGTTCTTTTACGAGACGAACGCGCAGAAATATGATATACTGATCATGACATAAAGCGGGGAAGAAAGGTACCAGACATATGGAACAGCCAGAAGAAAGATCATATATCGCGTTTATCAGCTACCGGCATCTTCCGCTGGATAAGAAGGTCGCTGAACTGATCCAGCAGAAGATCGAACATTTTGTCGTGCCGAAAGAATATCGTGACAGGGTCGGCGGGAGAGACCGGCTTGGACTGGTATTCCGGGACGAGGATGAACTCCCGGTGGGACAGAGTCTGTCCTCGAGCATTACTTACGCGCTGGATCATTCCCAGTATCTGATCGTGATCTGTACGCCGGATCTGCCCAAGTCGCAGTGGTGTGAAAAGGAGATCCGGTATTTTATAGAGACCCATGACAGGGACCATGTGATTGCTGTCCTGGCGGATGGGGATCCGGCGGAATCTTTCTCGCCTTATCTTCGTTTCGACTACGCGAACGACGGGACGGTCCGGGCGGAGGTCGAACCGCTGGCCGCGAATATTGATGGACCGGACAAGAAGATCGACAAAAAGAAATTTCATAAAGAGATCGTGCGCGTATACGCCGCACTGCTCAGGTGCCCGTTCGACGCGCTATGGCAGAGGGAGAAACGATACCAGGCAGCCAGGCTCGGGATGATCGCGGCTACGGTTTTCCTGGCTATGGCAGTTTTCCTTGCTGTCGTGATCCGGAAAAATGTGAAGATCACGCAGCAGAACCGGGACCTGGAATACCAGAAATCGTCGATCCTTGTTTCCACGGGTCAGCAGCAACTGGATGCCAGCGATATCCAGGGAGCTGTCGATACGGCCCGGCAGGCAATGGAAAACAGAGAGACAATGCCCTACGATCTGCATGCCCAGGCACTGCTGGTGGAGGCGTTAGGCGCTTATCAGAGCAGCTTTTCCCGGAATGAGCTGGTCCTGGAGCAGACCTCGGTGATCGTGGATGCCTGGGAACTCTCCGACGGGCATATCCTGACAGCAGATCAGTTTGGGATGGTGCGCTGTTATGACGAGACCGGCCGGCAGGTGCTTTGGACGGCTTCCTCCCAGAGTAAGGGAAGCGAGATTTTCCAGACGGATCTGGAGACACGGCTTGAGATCAATGAGACGGCAGGGATCGTCTTTTGTGTGAATGACCTGAACGTCAAAGCGCTTAGTATGAAGGACGGCAGCGAGATCTGGGATTTCCCCAAACAGGCGGAAAACAATTTCTTTACGATCTCCGAAGACGCTTCCCGGATCGCTGTGATCAGTTTCGATTCTCCCGCAGCTGACGCGATCCCCACGCTGAAAGTTCTTTCAGCCGGGAGCGGAGATATCACGCTCGAGCTTCCGATCACCCTGGACGGGTTTAGCTTGAGCCGGGGCTATGCAGGCCAGCCGGTGAGCGGGGGCGCTTTCTCTGAGGATGGCCGGTATCTGGCGCTTGTGCTGGCTTTTGACAATGACGCCGACTATGAGCTTCTTGTACACCAGGTCCTTCTGGTGGATCTGGAAACCGGTTCCATGGAAAGGATCCTTACCCGGGATACGGATAATGATTTCAATACGGTGGTGCTGGGCGTACATGTTTCCTCTTCCGGAGAGCAGATCTATGCGGTGATCTACGACGGAGCCGAGAAGAAAGTCTACAGGATGTTTATGCGCCGGGGATCGGACAAGTACGATTATTACGCGATGAGTCAGGTCTCGAGCTATCATGCAGGCTATACGCCACTGGGCCGGCACCTGTATCTGCCCGCTGTCTGTGAGGATGATCAGATCGTTACCGTATTCAACAATATGGTATATGTCGATGACTGGAAAACGGAATTGGTACAGTATGTCGGAGAACAGGACGAACCGATCCTCGCTGTGGAATTCAGCGAATCGAATCCTTCCGCCATCCACCTTCTGACCTCCGACGGGAGTCAGAGAGAAGACATTCCCGATGAGCAGTCGTGGTGGCAGGAGTTTGAAGGGACGATCATCATGCGGTTCGGCCGCCTGGTAGGGGATGACTGGGAATTCCTCTATACCACTGAGGAAACGCCGAATCGCCTGATGAAACTCGTCAATGTGCCGGCGGATCCGCACGGGCAGGCACTTGCAGAGGGGACCGTAGCCCTGGATCGATCCTATTATACCTGCCTGTCTCCTTCCGGAAACTCTCTGTTCGTGCTCGCGCCTTCCTACAGCGAGGCCTGGCCGCTGGACGTCTATTCTGCCACGGACTGGTCCCTGCTTTGCTCACTGACCTTCGATCCCGTGACGGAATCACTCGCCCCGGCGGTCAACCCGATCGATGATGAATCCATTATGGTAGGTCTTCGCATCTATCATACGGACGGTTCTATCTCATACCTCGAATCCTACGAGGAAGAAAAGCTGGAAGAAGCGAGATACTTGTTCTCGGCGGCGAGAAGCGTGACACTACAGGACGGGACCGTGATCAGCGTGACGGGAGATACGCTGTATCCGCCGGGACCGGAGGTTTGGAAGGATGGAAGAGGCGTGGATCAGTTCTTCTCCTGTAAAGGCTTTGTTGACGGCAGGAAAGCGGAGTCTTTCTTCCGGGTCAGTTCCGAGGATGTCTATGTCCTGGGGAAAAACGGATATCTGATCATGCGAGGCGTTCCTGTGTACAAGGAAGAAGAAGGGCTATATTATATAGAGGATGAAGAATCCGTCTATTATCTCTGGAACGTCAGGGAAGACACAACGATCATTATCCCGGACGGCTGTCCGGAAGATCTGATGCATAAAGTCGTCTCCGGCGAGGAAACGCCTGTATTTGCTGTCGCGGACAGTGAAGGCGGGATCAGGATCTATTCAGCTGAGACAAAGGACAGTTTTCTTCTTTCCAGCGCTTACAGCACCGGTCCGGTCCGTGCCATGGGCTTTTTCGGAGGAGATCAATATCTGGCTGTCTATACGTACACCGGCCGGATGGACATCTATCAGATCGATACCGGTGAAATGGTGTTCTCAGAGGATAACCCTTATTCCAGTCAGTACGTCGAGTTGATCGAGGCTTATGAGGATCATGCGGGACGACTTCTGCTGATCGGGAAGGTCAATGCCTTCACCTATGGGGACTGTGTCGTGATCGACCAGGAAGAATGGGCGGTCACCGCCAGGATCCAAAATGTTTTCGCGTATTCGAATAACAGTGAACAGATCGTGGCCCGCCGAGATGGCGAATTCGTGTGTTATCCGCTCTATACAGCCGACGATCTGCTCTCGTGGGAGTAGCATTTCATCCCTGAAAAGGGTATAATAAAAGAAACAGTCCACAAGGAGGTTTTTTCCATGATCAACAATGAAACCATGCAAAGCATTCTGGCAAGACGCAGCTATAAGGTTTTCGACAGCCGTCCGATCGGCGACGAAGAGCTCGAGACCATCGTGACCGCAGGTCTGTACGCCCCGACCGGCATGAACCGTCAGCCCTGGCACTTTACCGTGATCAAGAGCAAGGAAGGACTGGAGAAATTCGGTGAAGCCCGCCGCAGCTTGCCGTTGCCTCCCGGGATTCCGGCGGCCGCGATCGCCGCGATGGGCGATCCTATGCGCAATGCGCCGGTCGTGATCATCGTGTCCGGCAAGGATGGCGGCACGACGCCGCAGGACTGCTGCCTCGCGATGGAAAACATGTTTATCGCCGCGGCGTCCCTTGGCATCATGAGCGGCTGGGACCACGCGATGGTGATGGATCTGTTCAAAAACAACGCGGAACTGAAAGCTGAACTCATTCCCGAAGGCTATACGGTCTACGCGGGAGCGTTCTTCGGTTATCCGGGCCCGACCGTGAAAGACCGCGGCGAGCGCAAAGGAACGGTGGAGTACATCTGATATGCTTGAATCAGGAACAAAAGCACCGGCCTTTACGCTGCCGGATCAGAACGGAGAAATGAGAAGCCTGTCCGATTACCTCGGGCAGAAAGTCATTCTGTATTTCTATCCCAAGGACATGACTTCGGGATGCACAAAACAGGCCTGCGGTTTCGGGGACCTGTACCCGGCTTTCCGCGAGAAAGGCGCTGTCGTCCTGGGCGTGAGCAAGGACAGCGTAGCCTCTCACAAGAAGTTCGAGGAGAAATACGGTCTTCCCTTTACGCTGCTCGCGGATACGGAGAAGAAAGTGATCCAGGACTACGACGTCTGGAAAGAAAAGAAGAACTACGGCAAAGTTTCGATGGGCGTCGTGCGCACGACGTATCTGATAGACGAAGAAGGCACGATCATCAAAGCGGTCGGCAGCGTGAAGGCGGCGGAGAACCCGGCGCAGATGCTGGCGATGCTGTGAGGAGGGAATGGTATGACCATACATGTTAACGGGATCGACCTGTACTATGAAACGGTGGGCGAGGGTCGCCCGCTCCTGATGGTCCACGGCAACGGCGAGGAGCATTCGATCTTCACGGAAGCCGCCGAGATCCTCAAGGACCGGTTCACCTGCTATCTGATCGACAGCCGCGACCACGGCCAGAGTACGCCGGTGGAAAAACTGCACTACGACGACATGGCGAAGGACATGATCGAGTTCATCGAAGCACTGGATCTTCAGGATGTGGCCTTCTACGGCTTCAGCGACGGCGGGATCATCGGCCTTCTGGCAGCTGCCGGATGCGACCGGATCACCGACCTGATCGTGAGCGGCTCGAACACCAAACCCAGCGCCGTCAAGCTGTGGCTGTGGCTGATCATCAAGCTGACGTACATTTTCAAGAAGGACCGCAAGATGGAGCTCATGCTGAAGGAGCCGAACATCAGCGATGAGACGCTGAAGAAGATCAAAGCCAGGACCCTGGTGCTGGCGGGCAGCAAAGATGTCATCAAAGAAGAAGAGACCCGGCATATCGCCTCGGTGATCCCCGGTGCTAAGCTGCAGATCCTCGAGGGCGAAGGCCACGGGTCCTATATCGTCCATCAGACGAAGGTTGGGGAGATCATCCGCGACTTCATAGCCAAAGGCTGAAAGGGGCTTCCATGCAGAAAGCCAAAAACAGCAATGCGATCTGGTATATCATCTGCTTCGCGATCGGCGTGATCGCGTATGTGATCGCGCTGCTTTTCTGGAAGGACTATTTCCAGGCGGATGTCCATTATAAGGCAGAGACGAGAATCGTGAAGGTAGAGTCCTCGCTGCATTATCGCCTGAAAGAGAACAAAGACGAGGATGAAATCTCCGACTACGAGGAATACTACGAGTACACCCTGCACTGGGCCTTCACCGACCCGAAGACCGGCAAGGAGCGCAGTTACTACACGGAAACAGAAGCCTCCTACGACAATGCCTATCATGAAGGCTCAACGCAGAATATCTACGTCTATTACAATCAGGGTGACGACGATTTCGAGATCCTCAGCCTGACAGAGACATTCATCTTTGTGGCCGCCGGGTCGCTGTTCATCGTGATGGCGTTCGTGGATCTGATCAGTATCGCCAGAAGAAAGAAGAAAGCGGCAAAAGCCGCGGCCGCTACCGCCCAAGCGCAGCCCTACCGGCAATATCCGCAATACCAGCAGGCGACGCAGTATCAGCAGCAATACCAGCAGCAATATCAGCCGCCGCAAAACCAGCAGTGGCCGCCACAGGGGCAGTGATACAGGCCGTCGCACGATGGTCTCCTGCGGAATTGCTTTATGAATTGCCATTTTTGGCTTTTATAAAGCAATTCTATGCATCAAATAGACGAGATGCTTTACAAAACGTAAAATCCCAGAATTATAAAGCAGAAATTGCTTTACGATTCTGGGATTCTTTATTTATATAAAGCATTAAGGGTTGAACCAAGATCCAACAGAACTACCCGTATGTCCCGATAGCAAGAAAGAGACGAAAAATCAAAAGACCTTGCTAATGAAGAGCTCCCCATTAGCAAGGTGGTGTCAAAAATCCGAATAACCTTGTTACTGCAGTAGCAAGACAGACAGTATTTTTGACCAGACCTTGCTACCGTCGTACTGATGAATAGCAAGGTTGTTCTAAAAACCCTAAGAACCTTGCTACAGCATTGGCAAGGTCAACAACATTTTTGAAACAACCTTGCTAACGCCTGGTTGCCTCATAGCAAGAAAATCATGAAAAAACAATGCATCTTGCTACTCGCGCAGCGGAAAAAGAAAAAAGCAACGTCAATTTGATAAAACTTTAGATTTCTTCAATCTTCTTTCAATCTTCATTTGGTATCATGCGGACCATGAGAAGAATAGAAACCATTTTTAAAGCCCTCGGCACCGCGAACCGCATCTCGGTCCAGGTCGAGGAAAGCCAGGCGGAAGACGCGAAGAAGGCGTTGGCGGATATCAGAAATTATGTGTGCGACATGGATGATCGGCTGTCGGCTTTCAAACCGACCAGTCTGGTACGGCGGATCGGGAACGCGGCAGGGAAGGAGGCCGTTCCCGTGGACAAAGACACGTACCGGCTACTGCAGCTTTCCGAGCGATATCGTCGTATAACGAAAGGAGCATTCGACATTACCATCGGAGAGAAAAGCCGGCAGTGGCGGGAAGAAAGGGATGGGCGCCGGGCGGATCAATCAGACGAGAATTCGCCCGAAGGAAACAAGTCAAAACGACAGTCAGGATCCCGCAGGTCGGCTGGAGCCCGAACAAGCAGAAAAGAGCTTTGCCTGAAAGAAAGTCGAATGAAAGGTCATGGGTCTGGCCGGGTAGCCTATCTCCGCACTCCCGGCTTGCAGCTTGATCTTGGCGGAGTAGCCAAAGGATACGCGCTGGATCACGCGGTGAAAGTGCTGCGGGACGCCGGGATCGAAGAAGCAGAGATCAACTTTGGGGGCAGCATCGCGAGCATCGGCTGGGGACAGGAGGTAGGGATCCAGGATCCGTTCCACCCGTTCAAGTTCAGTACACAGCATAATGCTTTCGCCACGGTATTCTGTCAGAATGAGATCCTGATCACCTCCGGGATCTATGAGCAGCAATTCAGGGCCGCGAATGGAGACATGAGTCATCATATCCTGGACCCGAAGACCGGCAGAAGCGCGAAAAGCGAACTGGCCAGCGTCACGTTGATCGGGAGAGACGGTGCCTTACAGGATGCTCTCGCGACAGCCTGCATCATCCTGGGTGTGGAGAAAAGCCTTGAGCTTTGCAGAAAGCACGGACTGGAAGCCGTTTTTGTATTAACGAACGGACGCGTCTGGATCACGGAAGGACTGCGCGGCCGATATTATAGATTGAGAAAGGAAGCATCCGCATGAAGACAAAAATCAATTGGGTCCAGCTGACCCGGCACCTGGTCCAGATCCTGGGACTGATCGTACTACCAGGTGCGTTTATCATGTTATTCAATTCATTCAAAAGTGTTTACCACGCACTGCTCAGCGGCACGTTTACGCTCGAGGGACAGGGAAGCGCGCTGCTTTGGATCGGGATCGTGATCCCGGCGACCATGATCTGGGGCCGGTTCTTCTGCGGATGGCTTTGCGCGTTCGGCGCGATGCAGGAACTTCTCGCGTTTATCGCGCGGAAGCTGAAGATCCCGCAGCTTCGCATCAATGAGGATCTGGACCGGGTCCTGCGCCGGATGAAATATGTGGTGCTGGCAGTACTTGTGATTTTCTGGACGCTGAAGATCTCGATCGACGCGTTCAGTCCATGGTTCGTTTTCGGACAGTATTCCTCGGTCAGCGGCTGGACCACGTTCTCACACCTGCTGACATTTGGCGGCGTGCTGCTGTTTTTGATCATTATCGGATCGCTCTTTTCCGAACGTGTGTTCTGCAAGTATTTCTGCCCACTTGGCGGGATCCTGCATGTCAGTTCCAAGCTTCGTCTGTTCAAAATCAAGAAGAGGCGACGACTCTGTGTGGACTGCACTCGTTGTTCGAAGGTCTGCCCCATGGAGATCGAGGTCGATCAGGAAACAAGCGACGCAAAATCAGGCGCTTTCAGCGAGTGCATCAACTGTTTCCGCTGCAGCGCGGCCTGCCCGAAAGCCGCGCTTTACTATAATTCTAAAGAGGCGCTGGCCGGGACCATGGCAGCGCTGACGATGACCGGAGTATTTTACGGCGGCAACCTGCTCACATCGAAAGCACAGGCGTCTTCCCAGACAGCCAGTGTTCAGACGAGTCCAGTCCTGGAAGAAAGAACGGATGCACAGCTTCCCTCGGGCGTTACGCAGACGGAAAGCCAGAAAGCGGATGGTTCGTCCGACAGCCAGGTCGTGGCAGACAGCCAGAAGCCTATCGAGACAAGCTCTGTTACGGGAGAGACGATAGAAGAAACCACGGATGGATCCGTTTCGCAGGGTCAAACCGCCTCAGAGGGGAGGTACGCGGATGGTACTTATTACGGGACCGGCAGCGGATTCCGAGGTTCCATTGAAGTGAGCGTGACGGTCGAAAGTGGTTTTATTACAGATATTACGATCGAATCCTATAAAGATGACCGGCAGTTCTTCTCCCGAGCAAAAGAAAGCGTGATCGATGCGATCATCAGTGCGCAGGATACGGATGTATCCGCTGTTTCCGGAGCGACCTACAGTTCCCGCGGGATCATGGAAGCGGTCGCCGACGCACTGGATCAGAGCTGGATGGAAAAAGCGGCAGAAACGACTCTGGAAGCAGAAGAAACCGAGGAATCCGAAGAAGAATCCGAAGAGGATCTGACCTGGGAGGCAGAGGAAGAGCCGGAAGAATCAGAGGAAGAGGAATTTTCTGAAGAGGACGAGGAAGAGGAAGAGACCGAAGAATCTGAAGACGAAGAAAACGAAGAACAAGAAGAAGAAACCGAGGAAGATGAAGAGTCGGAAGAGGATAGGGAAGAGACTTTTGAAGACGAAGACGAAGAAGAGCCCGAATCCGTCGGTGAATCCACCGGCTACTTTGCAGATGGTTATTACCAAGGCAGCGGCAGCGGCCGTAACGGCGCGATCGTGGTTTCCGTCACCGTCGAAGGAGGCTATATCACTTCGATCGACGTTGAGTCTTCCTCTGAGGACAGCCCATATTTCTCCCGCGCCGTCTATGTGATCGATGAAGTCCTTTCGGCTCAGTCGGTCGATGTGGCTACCGTTTCCGGGGCTACCATGAGTTCCAACGGCATACTGGAAGCTGTCGCGAACGCGCTTGGACTGGACTTTACGAATACCAATAGTTCGATTGGAGGACATGGCCGCCATTAATTGGAATGAGGAAAAACATATGAACGCACTGATAGATAAAATAAAGGTTATGCTTGCGGTCGCGGTATGTAAAGGAGCCACAGCTGTCTCCCGGCTTCTCGGCCATGGAGGAAGCAGCAAGCCGGGTGAGCTGGCTTTGAAACTGGTACCGGATATATTAGAGAAGATCCATCTGCCGGAAACGGTGATCGCTGTCACCGGAAGCAACGGAAAAACTTCGACGGTCGAGATGATCACATCTGTCCTGCGATCTGCCGGGAAAAAGACAGCCTGGAATAAGGAAGGTTCAAACCAGATCGAAGGCGTGGCAACATTTCTGCTGAATAAATGCACATTCTCCGGCCGGGTCAAGGCGCAGGTCGCTGTGATTGAAACGGATGAACGTTACGCAAGGCTGACATTTCAGTATTTCAGGCCCACACATTATCTGATCATGAATCTGTACCGGGACCAGCTGACACGTAACGGCCACCCGGAAGATGTTTACAAAGCCATTCGGGATAGCATCTATCCGGAAAGTCAGCTGATCCTCAATGCGGATGAACCACTGGTATCAAAGCTTGGTGTGGAACGCGGCCAGAAGAATGTGCTATACTATGGTGCTTCTTTTTCGGAGGACATGGGATCCGTGAACCCCGGCATTTATGATGACGCGGCTTTCTGCCCTGTCTGCGGGAAACGGATGAGTAACGGCTCGCAGCAAGGTCATCCAGGTATGTATCACTGTGACGCCTGTGGGTTTGCCAGACCCAACACACAGTGGACCATGACGGGGATGGATCTTTGTACAAACAGACTTTCCATCAACGGGACGTGCAGGATCCGCCTGGAACTTGGAAACACCGCTCAGTGCTACAATACTCTGGCAGCCTTTGCCGTCACATCGCAGGTTGGGATCGACCCCGACACGATCGTAAACACACTGAATGATTTTCATTCGCATATGGAAAGGGCAGTCCAGTACCAGCTGTCGAATAATTCAGGGACTGCCTTGATCAGCAAACATGAAAACTCGGTCTCTTATGACCAGTCGATCCAGGTCATCCGGGACGATCAGCGGGACTGCCAGGTGATGATTATTGTGGACGCGATCAGCCGCAAATATAATACCAGCGACACTTCCTGGCTATGGGATATCGATTTTGAAGAACTGAATCTTCCGCATGTAAAAAGGATCTTTCTCAGTGGAACATACTGTCATGATCTGACTGTCCGGATGCGGTTGGCCGGGATTCCCCGGGAGAAGATCATTGTGATCGAATCGATCCAGGAAGCGGTCCGTCAAATGGACCTTGTCCATGAAGAGACCAGTTATGTGATGACTTGTTTTTCCGACATCCAGAAATTCAAAACCCTGAGCCATGTCCGGGTAGTTTCAGGAGAGTGTACATGAAGATCCTTTACCTGTTCCATGATCTGATGAATCTGTACGGCGATAATGGGAATATCAGGTACCTGAGCTGGATCCTCCAAGAGAAGAACCTTGTTCCGGAAGTGATCGTGGATATGAAAAGCGTAGGAGATGAGCTGTCGTTTGATGGCTATGATCTGATTTATTGCGGAGCCGGGACGGAATCCCGTCGAATGATCGCGCTGGAATACCTCCGGCCATATAAAGAGCAATTGAAAAAGGCGATCCTGGAAAAGGGGACTCCGGCGCTCTTTACCGGGAACAGCTGGACAATACTTGGTCGTTCTATCCGGGAACCATCAGGCACGACGGAAGGACTGGGCCTGTTTGATTATGATACAGATGAGACCAATGAACAGCGGATCGTTCAGGATTCGCTGTTTACTTCGTTCATTGACGGAAAACAGATCGTTGGGTTTGTCAACAAAAAAGGCGAAATAAAGAACGTGACTTCGCCCTTGTTCCGGGTGGAGACGGGGAGCGCGAATGTATTGGGCGGACCCACGGAAGGCTTTTATTCCGGAAATTTCTTTGCCACTTACCTGACCGGGCCCCTGCTGGTAAAAAACCCGCCTTTTCTGCGGATGCTGCTTACCAGAGTCCTGGGGACAGACGCAGTCAGTGCGATACCGGATATCCTGGACCCGGAGACAGAAAAAGCCTATGAGACTACCCTGAGGAAAATAAAGTCGGGGAATCTGCCGTATTAAGGAAGCGTTTACTTGATCTATTGAAGATGGTATAATGAATCAATTGGATAAGACGGATAGATGGAGAAACATAGATGAAACTGTTATTGGTCGAAGATGAGAAAAGGATGGCGGAACCGCTCGTGGAGATCCTGCGCCAGGAGGGCTATGAGGTCGACTGGCAGGCCGACGGCGCCGACGGAGCGGACGCGCTGGAAAGCGGGGTCTATGACCTGGTGATTCTGGATGTCATGCTCCCGCATAAGAACGGATTCGATATTGCCAGAGACGCCCGCCGCGCGGGGATCAAAACACCGATCCTCATGCTCACGGCCAAATCGGAGATCGACGATAAGGTGACCGGACTGGACAGCGGTGCGGATGATTACCTGACAAAACCCTTTTCTCCCAGAGAGCTGCTGGCCAGGCTGCGGGCGTTCTCCCGGCGTCAGTATGATCTGGCGGAGGACACACTTTCTTTCGGCGATATCTCGCTGAACACGAAAACCATGATCCTGTCCGGGAGAAGCGGCCTTTCGGTGCGGCTTTCGGAGAAAGAATTCAGGGCGCTGGAATATCTGATGGCCAACCACAGCCAGATCCTTTCACGCGAGATGCTGGCCGTCAAGATCTGGGGCTACGAGAACGAATCCGAATACAACAACGTCGAAGTATACATGACATTCGTACGGAAAAAACTGAGTTTTATCAAGGCAAAGACTGTCATCAAAGCTGTACGCGGCGTAGGTTACGAACTGAGGGCAGAAGATGTTTAAACAGGCAAAACGAAAGATCGTCCGCTCGATCATGCTGATCCTGGCCGCGATCCTGGTCGCGACACTGGCGCTGATCTATGTGACTAGTTATGTGTCGGTCATGGAAAACAACTATTCAGAACTGAAGCAGTGTGCCGCGAATCTGACCGCCAAGCAGGAAGAGGCTGCGCAGGCATCGGATCAACAGGACGAGGCAAAGCAACAGACAAAAACGGATCAACAGGACGAGTCCAATCAGCAGAAACACGGCGACCAGGGAAAGCACGGCAAAGGAAAGAACGGCAGCAAGACGGCAGTATTCGGAGTAGAGGTCTATTCGGACGGCAGTGCTTCGGTCATCAAGAACAAAGAAAACGACCTGTATTCCGATGAGGAACTGATCGAGGCCGCGAAAACTGCAAGTGCCGGACTTTCGGCTGATGCCGCCATCGGAACGACGCAGCGCGGCAGGACGGGCGATCTTCTGTACTTCGCGGAAGTGAAAGAACAGATGACGCTCGTCGTGTTGATGGATAATACCGGCTATAAAGAAAGCTTTTCTTCGCTGTTTAGAAGCACGCTCGTTTTCGGGCTGATCGCTATGATCGTGCTGTATTTTGTCGCGAGGAAGATCGCAGAGCGGATCGTCGAACCCATGGAGCAGAGCTATGAGAGGCAGAAACAGTTCACCTCCGACGCCAGTCATGAGCTGAAGACGCCCATCGCCTCGATCAGCGCGAACGCGGAACTGCTTCGCCGCGAGATCGGGGAGAACAAGTGGCTGGACAATATCGCCGCGGAGAATAACCGGATGAAGGAGCTCGTGACAGAGCTTCTGGACCTCGCGAAAAATGAAAATACCGCTTTGCCAAAGGAAGAAGTGGATCTGTCCCATCTGGTGACGGGCGTGATCCTTCCCATGGAAGCGGCTGCTTTTGAAAAAGGGATCGAATTAAAAAGCGAAATAGAAGAAGAGATCCGGATCGAGGGGAATGCCCCGCAGCTGGAGCGGCTGGTGACGATCCTCGTGGATAACGCTTTGTCACACGCTTCGGGGGAAGCGAAGGAGGTCACGGTAAGCCTTAAGCTGCAGAAAAATACCGCTGTCCTGACAGTCTCCAATCCGGGCGATCCGATCCAGGAAGAGGAAAAAGAGAAGCTGTTTGAGCGGTTCTATCGCAGTGATGAAGCGCATGCGTTTACCGGGCATTACGGTCTGGGCCTGGCGATCGCCAAGTCGATCGCGAACGCGCATGAAGGCAGTATCGATGTTTCCTGCGCGGACGGACTTGTATCATTCATTGTCAGGATAGATACTATATAGGACGAGATGCTATACAAAACGCAAAATCCCAGAGTTATAAAGCAGAAATTGCTTTACGATTCTGGGATTCTTGTTTTTATAAAGCATGTAGCTTGAACCAGGATCAGACAGACTAACCGGATCTTCCTGATAGCAAGAAAAGCTTGAAAAATCAAAGGACCTTGCTAGAGAAGAGAGTCAAGTTAGCAAGAAAGTGTCAAAAACCCGAAGGATCTTGCTATTGTGGTAGCAAGACAGTCAGTTAGTTTGACTAAACCTTGCTAATGTCGGATTGGTGAATAGCAAGGTTGTTCTATAAATCCTAAGAACCTTGCTACTGCAATAGCAAGGCGGATACTTTTTTATAACAAACCTGCTATCTGGGCATCAGTCGTTAGCAAGGAAGCCTTAATTAACTATAGGACCTTGCTACCGCAATAACAAGACAGGTACGGTATATAAGAAAAGTCAAAATATCTTTCTCGCAGGCTGGTCTGGAATTAAGGAATCGTTTACTTGCACCTTTGATGATGATATAATGAGTTAATTCAATCGGATAATGCTTTGCGCAGGAGGATAAATCATGAGACTAGACGGTTTTGGATTGTTTGTGAACGATATGGCAACCATGATCCGCTTTTACCGCGATGTGCTTGGTTTTGAGATCAAAGAAGCGGAAGACGCGACCAATTTGTATCTTGTCAAAGACGGGACGCTGTTCCTGCTGTACGGCCGAAAGGACTTTGAAAAGATGACAAATCATCAGTACGAATATGTCAAAGGGCTGAACGGTCATTTTGAGATGGCGGTCTATGTAGATACCTTCGAAGAGGTGGACTCGACATTCAAAGCTGTCGTGGAAAAAGGTGCCACACCTGTACTGGAGCCCACGACAGAACCGTGGGGCCAGAGGACCTGTTATATAGGCGATCCCGAAGGAAACCTGATCGAGATCGGCTCCTGGAACAAACCCTACGAAGAGAAAGATCAGTAAGGGAAGCCGTCGGCATCTGCTTCGCGCGGGCATTCGGTGCTCCCTATAAGGCGAGTTTTTCAAAATCACGCGTACCTGCTCCTTGAGAAGCAAGTTTTTCAATATCGCACGTTTCATTTACTCCATAGATTAAGGATTTATCAAAATGACGCGTGTTTCCGGCCCTCTGACTGCTTTCTAACTGGTCTTTTTACGCGCGATTTTGATAAATCCCTGTTATAGACCGCGGACGCTGCGTTCGATTTTGAAAAATCCAGGCTACACGGAGCACGAACGCGCGGTTTTGAAAAATGTCCGATCTGGAACGCCGCGTGATTTTGAAAAAATGACCTCTCAGACCGCCGGCTCGGGCGATCGAGAAAATGAAAGCAAAATAAGTATATTATTCCCATTGGAGGCTATCATGGATAAGAAAAGTTTGATCGAAAACCTGGCTCGCGAGGCAAATATAAAGGGCGGATTCAACGGGACGTGGCTCTACGCGGAGAACGGCGAGATCGTGTCCAAAGGCGCCATTGGCTGGCGCGACCCGGACAACAAGCTGCCGATGCAGGAAGATACGATTTTTGAGATGGCCTCGATCACGAAAATGTTTACGGCGACAGCGATCATGCTTCTTGTACGGGAAGGCAAACTGAGCCTGGATGATGAGCTTACGAAAATCTTCCCGAACTATCCGTATCCCGGAGTGACGATCCGGCACCTGCTGACTCACACAAGTGGCATGCCCGACTTTGATGTCGAGGAGCTGGTCGCCCCGATCCTGAAAGGGGAAAACAGGATTCCCTCCAACAGCGAGATGATCGACATGATCCTCGCGACCGGCGAGGATCCCGCCTGCGCGCCGGGCGAGGAATTCTGCTATTCCGATGTCGGATACACCCTGCTTGCCCAGACGGTCGAGGAAGTCTCCGGCGTGAAATTTGAAGAGTTCATGAAGAAAAACATCTTCGAGCCCGCTGGCATGAAGGACTCCTGCATCCTGCACACCCGCCGAGACGGAGTTCCGTCCGACCGGATCGCCCGCAACATGTTTCTGGAGGACGACGGCCGCTATGTCCGCTCGGACCTTTCCGAGCTGGCTGGTGATTACGTGGTCGGTTCCGACGGCCTGAACGGCTGCGATTACCTGTATACGACGATCTTCGATATGTTCGCCTGGGACAAAGCGCTGCGGGAAGAAAAGGTGCTCTCTCTTGAAGAGCAGAAGATCATGTATACGCCGGGCGTGCTGAATAACGGTGATATCGCGGGCGCCGACGAAGACGCCGACGGTTATGCCTTCGGGTGGGGCGTGAAAACCGAGCCCGAGATAGGCTTCGTCGTCGGCCACAGCGGCGGTATGCCGGGACTTTATACGTGGTTCGAGCGCTTTGTCGACGCGGACAGAGTACTGGTATTTCTCAACTGCCGCGACTATCTGGATGGCAGGGCATACTGGGGCTTCGAGTCCGGTTTGGAGGCCATTGCAAGAGACAAAGAGCCAGAACCCATTCAGACCATCGAGGATGTCGCGCTCAAGGATCCGGACAAATCGAAGTGGGAAAGCTTCTGTGGTAAGTATGATCATCCGGACGAAGCGGAATTTATCATCGAAGAAGTCTTTATGAAAGAAGGCGAGCTTTACGCGAACGCAATCGACGATGACGGGGATCCCATGACATTCCGTCTTTATCCCATCGGGGAGGACGAGTTCGGCCGCAAGCGCGGCCTGCTCCAGGTAAAATTCGGGGACGGCTGCCTGGTGATCGATGATATGACCTTCAAAAAGCTGTAAGAAGCGTCCAGCTGATGGATCAGGAGAAAATGGATATGGCAGAGAATGATGAATACAGGATCTCGAAAGAACTGACCGGGATCTTTCGCGGAATCAAAGAGGATATACCGGAGAGCGCCTGGAAGGCGGTGGATGACGTATGGGCCGGGCTGGAGATGGTCGTCGCCGAGATCAACAGGGCCGCGCGAGGAGAATCTACGATCAAAGCGCTATACGAAACGGATCCCAAAGAGTTAATGGAAAAAGCGGAAGCGGCTGCGTTCAAGAGACTCAATGAACGCCTGAAAGCCGAGCTTGGCGATGACGCTGAAAAGACGGAAGAACAGGATAGTACGGAGCAGGAAGAATGAAACACTATACCTATGTTTTTTTCGATCTGGACGGTACGTTGACGGATTCGGGCCCGGGGATCATGAACGGGTTCGTTTACGCGATCGAAAAAATGGGCGGGACGGTAACGGACAGGGAGAGCCTGCGGATCTTCGTCGGCCCGCCGCTCAAGGTCTCGTTTGGCCGGATCCTCGGCTACTCTCCGGAAGATACGGAAAAAGCGATCCGGCTGTACAGGAAATACTACAACGAGATGGGCGGGGTTTTTGAGAACTCAGTCTACCCCGGCGTAGAAACGATGCTTTCGGCACTGAAACAGGCCGGAAAAAAGCTGATCATCGTGACGTCCAAAAGCGCGGTGGGAACGAATACGGTACTGGATCACTTTAACTTAAGGAAATATTTCGAGTTTGTGGCGACCGCGGACGACAGAGATCGTCCGCGCAAAGCCGACGTCATCCGCTACGCTTTTGAAGCGTGCGGGATCGATGACATCTCACAGGCTGTGATGGTCGGTGACAGAGAAAATGATATTTCCGCGGCGAAAGAGACAGGGATCGATTCGATCGGCGTGCTCTATGGATACGGAGATAAAGACGAACTGAAAGAGGCCGGCGCGACGTATCTCGCGAAGGATCCGGGCGAAGTGGTAAACCTGGTGCTCGATCAGGGTTTCGTGTCGTCCGATTGATATATGGAGGTAATAGGGAAATGGGCAGTGAAAATACCAGGCTCGTAAAAGTGGACCTGAAGAATTTTGACGAGCTGATCGATCTTGTCCCGGATGAAGAGGGAAAGCATTACGTTGCGTCGAATATTTACAGCCTCGCGGAAGCCTATGCCAATGTTTCGCAGGGCAAGTATGCACAGCCGTTCGGGATCTACAACGGAGATACGCCGGTCGGATTCCTGATGATCGGCTACGATATCTCAGACGAAGATTGCAATCCGGAAAAGCAGTATTATATCAGAAACAGTTATCTGATCTGGCGTTTCATGGTGGATCAGAAATATCTGCATCAGGGATACGGAAAGGCCGCCATGAAACTGATCCTGGATTTTATCCGGACGTTCCCCGCGGGTCCGGCGGAGTATTGCTGGATCTCGTATGAGCCTGAGAACGTGAGAGCCAAAAACCTCTATCAGTCTTTCGGATTTGTGGAGGAGCCGGAAATGCCGAAAGGCTGGGACGAGATCCCCGCTATAATGAAACTGTAACTCGGAATTTGGCTAAAGGAGGCCGCTATGAATTGCAAGATCGCATCGCTTTACATCTGCGTGAAAGATATGGAAAGAGCCGTTCGGTTCTATGAAGAGTTCTTTGGTCAGCCGGTAACGGAAAAGGACTCAGTCTATAGCGTTTTTGACATCAATGGCTTTCGCTTCGGATTGTTCGCATATCAGAAGATGAAGGAAGATCACACTTTCGGAAGCAATTGTCTGCCGTCCGTGGGTGTTCCGGATGTTCAGGTGCTCAGGGCAAAGCTGGAAGGAAAAGAGATCTGTTTTCCGCTGACTCGGATCAAAGATAACTGGGTCGCGGAATTTGTCGATTCGGAAGGGAACCATATAGAGATCACGGCGCCTGTAGGATAAAGCAGGATCTGTGGAGGCATAGAATGAAAATTACTGTCATCAACGGGACGGAGAAAAAAGGCGTCACCTACCACTTGAAAGAAGTATTTCTTGACCAGTTCAGAAACGACGCAGAGTTCACGGATTTTTTTCTTCCGCGGGACTGCCCGAACTTCTGCACAGGCTGCACGACATGCTTTCTGAAAGATGAGCATTTGTGTAAAGACGCGGAGTATATACAGAAAATCGAAAAAGCCATGCTGGACGCGGATCTGCTTGTTTTCACTTCACCTGCGTATGTTTTTCATACGACCGGCGCTATGAAAACGATGCTTGATCATTTCGGATACAGATGGATGCCTCACCGTCCAGCGAAGGAAATGTTCGGAAAACGCGCCGTTATCATTACGCAATGTCTCGGAGCCGGCGGAAAATCGGCAGCGAAAGATATAAAGGACAGTCTTTCCTGGTGGGGTATCAGCCGGATCAAAGTCTGCAGTTTCAAGTTGATGAGCGAGGTGCACTGGGACAAGATCCCCGATAAGAAGAAAGCAGCGATGACCGGAAAACTCGTTAAAACCGCGGAACAAATGCGAAAGACAGATTTCTCCAGACCGGCTCGCACAGGCATGATAACAAAAATGAAGTTTTACGCGGTGAGAATGCTGCAGAAGAATCTCGGCAAACAAGATCCCGAGTATACAGACTATCGATACTGGAAAAACAACGGATGGACCGGCTCGGCAAGACCATGGAAACAGTGAGAATGATAAAACTGGACACAGAACGTTTGATCATATACACTTCGTCTCGTGAGGAAATGGAAAAAACCATTGACGATGAAACCGACGATATTCTTAAGATGGCATACCAGGAGATGCTTCAGGGTTCGCTAACTCACCCGGACCAGTGGGAATGGTACGCGATCTGGATGATCGAACGAAAAGACGGAACGAAAATCGGCGATCTGTGCTTCAAAGGACTGAACGATGATGGATCGGTAGAGATCGGATACGGGATCTTAGAAGCGTATCAAAACCGTGGATACGCGACCGAAGCGGTCGGCGCGGCGGTATCATGGGCATTATGTCAGCCCGGAGTGACCCGCGTAGATGCGGAAACCGAACCGGATAACAAAGCTTCCGGGCGTGTGCTTGAAAAATGCGGGTTCATCCCCACCGGAACGACCGGTGAAGAGGGCCCGCGATTTGTGAGGTATAGAGATCTCTGCGTCTGAAATACTGGGTTGTGGAGGGTGCTGTGCTGTTAAGAATAATAAAGTACTGTGATCTGAATAAAAGAAAGCTGATGGACGTTTATGCGGAAAGCAATTATGAAAACACAGAGTACTTTTTCCCTGACGAGTCAAACAAAGAAACAGCAGTACAAAAAGTCGAAGCCGGGTTCATGGATTACTTGAAAGATGAATTCTTCTCACTGAATGAAGCTGCATACTGGATCCTGGAGGAGAATGACGTTTGGTGCAGTGCGTTAAGAACTTGTAAGATCCTGAACGGTTCGTATTATCTTGAAGCACTTGAGACACGACCTGATCTTAGAGGAAAAGGTTATGGTGCAAAGCTTCTGTCAGGTGTCTTGAATGCGCTAGAGAAAGATGGACCGTTCCGGCTTTGCGACTGTGTCAGCAAGAAGAATGTTGCATCTTTAAAGACACATGAAAAATGCGGCTTCCATATCGTATCGGAAAAGGGATATGATTACCTTCAGCAGGAAGCAGATGATCATTCTTATGGTCTGGAATATCGTTATTCCATTGAGGAAAAAATGGAAGACAAGGCTATATCAGTCAGAGACTTTGAAGAAGGTGATCTGCCGCTTATGCTTAAATGGCTGACTGATGACAGAGTACTGGAGTATTATGAAGGACGTGATGTCAGGTTCACGATGGATACTTTGGCAGCGCATTATCTGGAAGAGCTTCCTTTGGGCTTCAGAGTAATTCTTGAATTTGATCATATACCCATAGGATATGGGCAGGCATATAGGTTGAGCGGAGAATTGTTCGACGAATACGACTATCCTGACAATGGACGGATTGTATATGCCATGGATCAGTTTATTGGAGAACCGGAATACTGGAATAAGGGGATCGGTTCAAGTTTTTTGAAGATGATGGCTGATCATCTGAAAAAAGCCAAGGCAGCAGACGTCATTCTTCTTGACCCGCATAAGAATAACGATAGAGTCATAAGGGCATACGAAAAAGCCGGGTTCAGGATCATCAAATCCCTTCCGAAACATGAATTGTTTGAGGGGAAGATGGAAGATTGTTGGTTGATGGAATTAGTACTGTAGATCACAGATAACCTGGATATTTGGAGCTGACGATGAAAAGAAAAAGCGTAAAAAGGATATTGACCATCTTTGCTGCACTGGTCATAGTGCTTGTTCTCACTGGCGCCGTCGCTATGGCAATTCTCCAGATGCGTACCAAATCGGTTCTGGATGACTATTCATCCGTTTACCAGAATGAAAAATATCAGACGCCGATCATGATCGAGGGAGTGGATGTGATCAAGCAGGATGTTTCCTGCGGCTACGCTGTGATCGAGATGTTTTCCAGGTGGAACGGTGGTCAGGTCAGCGAACAGTCTCTGTACGACCAGTATGGGAAAGTGGTCACATCCACAGGAAAAGCGTTCTGTGCAGAGATGAACAAACAGTTCCCGGAGTATACCACCACGATGTGCAAGTATCTGAAGAACACGGAACTGATCGATCAGATCTATGAGAACCTGTCTGACGGAATACCGGTACCGATAGAATGGGCGGCGCTTTATGATGATCAATGGACCTTGCATTACTCTTTGGTCATAGGTGCCGATATTCCGGGGGACAAGATCATGATAGCCAATCCCTATGGCTACTATGAAGAGGTCAGTGTGGCGGAATTCCTGAACAGGACAAGCTTTGAGGCTTATGAGGATATGCCTCTATTCTTAAAGCTCGGTTTTGCCTTTGGCATTTTTGAAAAAAACTCGATATTCAGGGTCCGGTGAACAGAGGATTGTCGAGATGAAACAAGCAACAAGAGAATATCTGGCACGCGTCGCGAAGGATATGGCGCAGGTTCCGTTGCACGGAGCGGTCGATGGGCTGGCGTCCAATCTTGCAGTGATCGTGAAGCCGTTCCCGACGTGGGATATCAGGGAAGCGGATGGGCTGTGGTGCGCGGCTTTCGTATACTATTGCTGCATAGAAGCAGGCTTTGAGATCCCGATCCGTCCGGATGAATGTACAACATGTCATCTGGCAGGCTGCATCGCCTGGGAGGAATTTGCGACGGGCGATCCACGGATAGAATATCATAAAGACGAAGCAGATTTTGTACCGGAAGCGGGCGACATCGTTCTTTATGATCGTGTTTTTGAAGATCAGGAGCATGATCATATCGGGATCGTCCTGGAAAAGCGAGAGAATACGATCCTCGCCGCGGAAGGGAATGTGAACAATCGATCAGTCATCATCGAACGTCCGGCTGATGCGCATATCCGTGCATATATCCGCATCCCGGACGGATACCGATACCGGGAAACCGGGCAGTCAGATTTGTGGAGGAGCTGCATTTCATGCTAAAGATTCTTGCAGTGATAATAGAATTACTTGTCGCTCTATGCGCTTTGTGGTTTCTGTCATTCCTATCGACCTTTTTACATGAACTGGGCCACGCGCTCGGATATATGCTTGCGACAGGGGACAAACACTGGCATATAAGGGTCGGATGGGGGAAACGACTTCTGCATACAAAAGCATTAACGGTGAATCTGCTTGTTTTCGACGGACGGTTTACTCCCTCAGAGAACAAGTTCGACACAAGAGCAAAGCTGATAGCGACGCTTTCAGGAGGTCCTGTTGTTTCGTTTCTGCTGGTCTTAGGGCTTTTCGTTCTGAAGTTCGGAGGGTTTTCTTTCCAGTCAGACATCCTTGCTGACGGAGTTATTGAGTTCTTTTTGAATACCGCGTTTTTTCTGAATCTTTTTATTCTGGTTTTATCTGTTCTTCCTGTTCATTATTTTTACGGAGAGATTAAAGGGATGGAAACCGACGGACTTCAGATCGTTCGCGCCCTGAAGAAGGAGAAGAATTCATGAGCAGCGAGCTCCAATTCATTAACGGCTCAGGCTGGAGAGCGTGTTTTGATGAGAACAGCAGACGGTATTTCGGTGAATACGGCGGCACTATGTCGTATCATCTGTATGAATTGACAAAAGAACAGTATGAACAGCTCGATTCTGACATGACTGAAAGCGATGCTTCAAAGATCATGTATGAGGGAAGGCATTTATATATGTCTGTCGATGACCGTTGTGGCCCTCCCTATACGATCGTATTCGATAGCGATTATGAAAAACTTTGTCCATGGGCTAAGGCCAGAAAAAGCGGCAAAGTCTGGCCCGATGAGCTGACAGACGCAGTCGTGGAACTGTTTGAATCGGAAAAGAACAACCGAGAGCAGCGTCGTGAGAAACGTAAAGAACGTGAAAAAAAGACTGAGAATTCGGATTATCAGGCAGAAAACATGATCCTTCATTTCGTAACGGAAGACGATTTGGCCGAGGTCGCCCGAACGTGGCCATCCGACCATCACCCGCTTTCTGACACGCAGGCGAGGGAAACCATTGCCTATATGATCGGAAATTACAAAAGGAACACGAAAGGCTGTATCTATCATCTGTGCCTCGCTGTCTGCAGTGCAGATAATCCTCACACGATCATGGGATGGTGCGGACTGGACGGTCGCAGGAATCATACGGAGCCCGAAATCTTCATCCTGCTGGATGAGCCATACCGCGGCAAAGGCTACGGTACGCTGTGTGTGAAGGAATTACTGAGGATCGCAGTGGAAGACTATATGCTTGCCGGTGTGCACGGCGGCTGCGCCAAGGAGAATATTGCTTCCGCCCGAGCCATGGAGAAAGGCGGCATGGTGCAGTACGGTACGGAAGAAAACGGCGATCCGCTGTTCCGGTTTACGGCAAAGGAGAAAACCTTCGACGCTTGAGGAGGAGTGTATGAGTATGAAAAAGATAATCCTCAGGATAGTTTTGATTATTATAATCGTTTTTGTGGCTTATAACGCTGCTTGGTTTGCATGGTCACATATTCAATATGGGAAACTGACAGACGGCATGGAGAAAGCGGAATTCAGCAATTTTATTACGCCGCGTTATATTTGTACGGACGATGATCGATATGACTATCTGGTGAAATACCCGGATTATCTTTCTTTTACCGGCAATATGTCTGTGGGACTTCCTTCCGTAAATGAAAATCCTTTTACAGATGCATTGATCATATGGCCGAAGATCAACGGTAAATATGAGCTCGGAGCACTTTTATATGATGATGACGGAACAGGATACTCGGTTTATATCGACTCCGAAGGCAATGCGTTATCAGAAGAAGACAAAGATGTGGTTTCGCGTCACACAGAAGCCATCAAAGACCTGCTGATAAAGGCGGATGGAAAATGGGAAATAGACTGATCATGCTGGAAGGCTTGCCAGGGACAGGGAAATCAACGAATTCATATAAATTATATGAACAGATGATCCGCAATGGGAAGAATGTTCATTGGCTGCATGAAGTATCTCAACCTCATCCGACACTTTTTTTCACCGAAAGCTGTTTATCTAAAGAGGAATATCACGGTTTTATAGTGAAGTACCCCGAGATTGCCGGAATCATAAATGAAATCGCACAAGTGCGTAAGACAACTGTCGGGATCGATTATGAGGCTGTACTGAGAAAATGTCAGAAGCTGTGTTTTAATAATCCGAAAGAGACCCAATGGTTTCAGGAACTTATGAAATATGATGCGTTTCCTACTTCGCTGGATCGTTATGAGATACAGGCTCTGGAAAAATGGGAGGCTTTTGCAAAGAAAGCAGCACAGGATGAAGGTACGGTCTATATCCTGGACAGTTGTATTTTTCAGTACCAGATTTTCACCTATTTACTGAAAGATGCCGGCTATGACCGGCTGTCGGCATTCGTACAGAAGATCCTGGCTTGTTTGTCTCCCCTCGATCCTCTTTTGATCTATTTGTACAGGGAGAATACAGAGGACTCCATAGCGTATCTGCAAAACCAACGTGGAATGAAGGATCTGGAGCACACGTGGGAGCGGGATAAAGAGGAGCCGTATTATACACATAAGCAAAAGGACGTCACGGCTTTCTATGATTTTCTAAAAGATTATACGGATTATGCTGCGCGTCTTTTTGATGAACTAAAATGTGATAAGAAGAAAGTTGAAATCTCTGAAAATAACTGGAAAGCATACGAAGACGAGATGCTGAAATGGCTTCAGCTTGATCGCAAGGAGGCGCCTGCTTACAACGCGTTAAGCGGAAGGTATGTTAATAGTGAATACGGGTTTTCTTTTACGATCGAAAATATGGAAATGACAGATCCCGAGGGCATAACAAGGCATCTTTCACCCAGATCGCAAACGGAATTCTATGTGGAAGGGCTGCCTACGATCCTGGAATTCTTTGATGAAAAACACATAAGACTGCACGGACAGCAGATCATTCCGCAGTGGACGGAAACCGGCATGATTTATGAAAAGGCAGGACGTTAGAGGAAACATGGAATATCAAATAATCAATGCATCTCAAATAGACGCGTTATGGGAATTGCAAAAGCTTTATAAAACAGAGATCGGTGAAAGCGAACCTGAAAACATGGAAAAGCTGCATCTGAAAAAAGCCATAGCAGAAAGCAGAATTGTTTTTTACGGGGCGTTTGATGAGTGTGATCTGGTAGGATGTTGTTCAATCACCATAGGCTTCTCAACATTTGATTATATGCCGAGCGGTGTTTTTGAGGACTTTTATATCCTTCCTGAGTATCGACATAAAGGAATAGCACGCCAGCTGGTACAATTCGCGTACCGGGAAAGCGGCGTATCTACGTTGATCGTTGGCTGTGCGGACTGTGATGTGAAAATGTATCGATCGCTTGGCTTTTCTATCTCGCTTGGCAATCTGCTGTGTTTGGAATAGATTCCATTCTTTCGAAAAGGTTTGAAGGAGCAACATATATGATTCTATTAGCAATAGATATTCAAAAGGGTATCACAGACAGTAGACTGTATAACTATGAACGCTTTATTGATAACACGGTTAAAATTTTAGACTCTGCCAGAAAGAATCATGTAGAGATAATATATATTCAGCATGATGATGGCCCCGGTTCAGGTTTTTCAATGGGTGATGAAGACTTTGAAATAGCAGAACAGGTAAAACCAGAGGCAAATGAAAAGATTTTCTGTAAAACGATCAATAGTTGCTTTGGTAATGCTGAGCTGGCAGATTATCTGAAAAAGACAGGTGAGAAACAATTGATGATCGTTGGCCTGCAGACAAATTTCTGTATCGATGCAACAGTGAAATCAGCATTCGAAAGAGGATATGAAGTGATCATTCCTGAAGGAACCAATTCAACGTTTGATAATGATTATATGGATGCGGAGACGACATATAAGTATTATAATGATATGATGTGGCCGGGAAGATTCGCAAGATGTGTCTCGCTGGATGAAGCGATATCGATGCTTGAGAGGGAGCCGGAATGACCAAATGCGATTGGTGCAATTTGTCTGAGGAAGACAAGAAATATCTGTTGTATGACACCGGATGTTGGTCCGTTTTCCTTGCGGATGAACAAGATTATATCGGACGATGCATATTGGTTTTGAAGCGTCATTGCAATTCATTGTCAGAGTTGAAAGATAACGAATGGGGTGAGCTTCATGATCTGATCTGTCAAGTAGAGACATGCTTAAAGGCAGTTTTAGGAGCAACTCTATGTAATTGGAGTTGTTTGATGAATGATTTCTATAAAGAGTCAGAACCTGATCCTCATCTTCATATTCACGTAAGACCAAGATATAATAAGCCCCTAATACTTAACGGGAACACTTATACCGATAGCGAGTTTGGTCATCATTATGCGGTGAATAAGAGTATGGAAATATCTGCTGAAGATAAAGAAAAAGTGTTTTGCCGACTGAAAGAATGGCTGAATCGCTAAATCCACATTACAGGAGGTGCTTATACTTATGCCCATGAAAATCGTGAAGATAGACAAAACAACGGCAGAGAAAGTTGTACCATTAATAGCGGCTTTTCGTGTAATTTTGCGATCATATAAAGGAATTCAAGCGGAGCCTGATTATGAGTGGGCGAAAGAGGAAGTCCTGGAATTTTTGGAAAAGGGCTATCCGATATATGCTGCAGAACAAAATAATGAACTCGTCGGTTATATTGTCTGCAGGATCGAAGAACCATGTTTGTGGGTAGAGCATATCTTCGTGTGTGATCGGTACAGAAGGCAGGGGGTGGCTTCCTTGCTGTTCAGCAAAGCTGAGGAAATCGCTGAATCCATGGGAGATGATACGGTTTATAACTTTGTTCACCCGAATAACGAAGGGATGATCTCTTTTCTGCGTTCAAAAGGATATACTGTCCTGAATATGCTTGAGATCAGAAAGCCATATAGAGGAGAAAGATTAGTAACAACTGTACATGTAAACGAACAGTCTTTTGATTATTAAAGTTCTCGTTTATAAGATGAAAGATGCAGAGATCGGTAAGCAAGCGATTTTAGGAGGAAGAAGATGATCGTTTATCATTACAGCCAGACACTGAAAGAGGGAGATCGGCTGGAACCAGGACATTCGGATTATACGGATCTTTGCGAGCCATTCATCCAGGCATTGGCACAAAGCCGTGACTGCTTTTTGGGTATGCTCCTGAATGGCAGGTATATGTTTGCTGTACTTAACAGATCAGGTCTTCGTTACTGGGCCAATTATGCAAAATGGGCCACTGAAGGTTTGTTTGAGTATGTTCGAAGAAAGGAATATCCCCAGTGTGTGTCCCGGCTTAAATGCAATTATTTCTGTGCGGGACTGGTTGAGAGCGTGAAAATGTTCCAGGAAGACTGGGGTGAAGAGGATGAGGAAGAGAAAGCGAAAATGCATCTCTTTGAAGTCGAAGCTTCGGAAGAAAGCCTGGAAATGAGAGATATTTCTATTTTTGATGCAGCCTACGACGCGATCGATCTGAAGCAGGACATTGATACAGCGCTTACCTTTGCCCGAAAGTATTTTGACGGAGATCATAGCGACGAACCGCGCTGGGAGTATTTGTCCGCGGGGGACGCCAAAGCAGTCAAAGACATCTCTCATTATCTGCATGGATCTTCAGCAGGAGTATGAGCCGAAGGATGCGGATTAGTGAGACAAATCGTAATTTTACGGAGGCAAGCAAATGGACTACAGGATCGAAGACTTGACAAAGGAAGAAGGGGGATACATCGGCGAAAAAATCAATGAGATCGTGCCGTGCGAAGTGGATGCTGACGAAGAAGAATTCGTGCTCAAAATCGAGAACGAAAAAGGCGAGATCATCGGCGGATGCATTGCAACAGCTTACGAATACCACTGGTCAAGAGTGCTTCTTGACGACCTTTGGGTGGATGAGCGGTATCGTCATCATGGAATCGGCTCAATGATCCTCCGCGAAGTGGAACGTATTGCAAGGGAAAAGGGCTGTCGGGTTGTGACACTCGGCACCGCCAGCTATATGGCAAGACCTTTCTATGAAAAACACGGTTACACGGTCTTCACAACTCTTAAGAGGGTAAACGGCTATATCAGTTATTCCTTGGTTAAATACCTTGAAAAGGAAACGCCAGAATACGTGCCGACGGACAACAGCGGTATACGCTTCAAGGTTTCGCTCGGTAATGATGACGATGCGAAGGTCATACTGAACGGCCTTGATGCATACAGCGAAGCCTACGAACAGGAATGCGAAACCGTCGATTTTTATAAGAAACTTGTGGACAAAGACGGCAACTTTATAGCAGGCGTGATTGCGGACGTGGACAAAGGTGAAAGAGGTTCCGTTGACGCGCTGTTTGTGGAAGAGCCGATGAGGCTTCAGGGTTTGGGCACATATCTTTTGAAGCTGGCTGAAGAATATGCAAAGGAAAACTGCGCTTCAATGGTTATCACAAATGCGGGTGACTGGAACGTCGATTTCTTCAAAAAGAACGGCTATCTGATCAGAGGGGAACTCAAAAACGTACCCAAAGGGCATGACTGTTATGAGCTCTATAAAATGATTTGAAAAATAGCCGCCGCAATCTACAACTTCCAGTTTTCCGGGGTAAAACAAAGGAGAGTTTTCAATAAAGATGAAGATAAAAGCAACTGCATGGGCCAGGAACAATCTTACAGCAATTATACTGGTAGCTCTGTTTATACCTATCTTCATATGGACACAGAATCAGGATGACGCGGTAAAAATCATAGGTACAACATCGATAGAGTATCTTAATAACGAGTTCTACCGATGGTTCACATGTATCTTTTTTCACTATTCTTACGATCATATCATTTTTAATTCATTGGCTTTGATCTGTAGTGGATCACTCATCAACCAATATACAGGGAAAATAAGGACAGCGATCATCTTTCTGCTTGGCGGAGCATTAGCTGAGATCCCGTTTTCGATCATAGTAAAATACGGAGAAGCACACTATGGCGGAGGATCATCGGGCGGAATCTACGCCTTGATTGCAGCATTCATTGTTTGCTGGCTGCGATTCGGGCAGGAAAAGAAAATAAAGTGGTATCGGCCTGATCTGATCGTAACAGTCCTGTTCTTTATCCTTGCCAATGATAATGAGAGTTCCTTCCTGACTCATTCTTTTGGGTTTACCGCAGGGATCATTATTGGGACAGTAATGGTAATATCGGGACTTATAAAGAAAAGTGTCGAACTGGAGGAGGATGCATTGAGAAGATGCTGATGGATTATCAAGTAGAAAACATGATATGCATAACCTCTTCGCTGCGATTCTGGCGAAGGGCATCAGTAGGCAGTTGAAGCAGGGTTTGTACCGGGAGTATTTGAATCGGAAAGAGGATGTTGCAGTTGTTCGAGGCAAGATCGACATGCCGGGGACCATTCAGA
>JAFZQZ010000005.1 GCA_017620135.1 Bacillota bacterium | reverse complement strand
GCCATGAATGAACCGAAGGCATAGCCTGTCGATTCGAATTGTTCGGGAGAAGTGCAAAGATCATAGGAACGGGTGTTTTTGATGATATCTTCCAGTCTCCAGCATCCGCCTTCACTGTCTTTGTAATACAGTTTCCCATCGATCGTCGGATAGAAGTTGAGCGTTTCACGCGTTACATCACCACCGCGTTTTTCAATGATCTCTTTCAGATATTGAACGACCTTGAATGCGTTTTCGCTCAGGATATCCGGATCCGGAAAAACATTGGTGTTCAGTTTCTGCAGAATATAATCGACTTCGCCGTTTTCGGTCTCCATCACCACTTTCAGCGTATCATTGATATGACCGGATCCGAAGGGCGTCGCGGAAACAAAAGTCCCGGGAATACCGAACTGACTGACGATTTTGGAATAATCCATGATTTCTCACCTCAATAAAAAAGTATAAAGCTTCTGCCATTATATCATGACTGGAACAGATTGACAAGTCTTGCAAAAATGAGCCATAATACCTATAATCAGGAAAAACAGAAAGGAGATAAACTGTGCTGATCCGTTCTAACCCGCATACACATACCCAGTTCTGCGACGGACGTTCCACGGCGGAAGAAATGGTCCTGTCGGCGATCGATCACGGCTTTCATACACTGGGCTTTTCATCTCATTCTGACATACTGATCAAAAACGACTGGTGTCTGACCAGCGAGAATGTTTCTTCCTATATAAATGAAGTCAAACGACTGCAGCAGATGTACAAAGATCAGATCTGTATCCGTCTCGGACTGGAGCTCGATCTTTTTTCAGCCGGTCATATCGATCTTTCTCCCTATGAATACCTGATCGGCAGCGTTCATATGTATCGGGATCCGAATACCGGTATCATTTACAGCTATGACTGGAATCCGGAAAAAACCACACTTATGTTTCGGGAAGCCTTTGACTGTGACCCGATACGGTACGCCAGAGCTTACTTCAGTGATGTCGTAAAGCTGATCCGCGAAGTCCGCCCGCTCATCGTCGGCCACTTCGATCTTTTGTTGAAGTTCAATGACAAACTGCATATCATCGATCCGGACGATCCGGTTTACCGGAAGATCGCCATGGACGCGCTGCACAGCATCATGGAAACAGGCGCTGTTTTCGAAGTCAATGTCGGCGCCATCGACAGAGGCTACAGAAAAGTCCCGTACCCGGATATCCCCCTGCTAAGAGAACTCTGCCGCCATCATTATCCGGTGATCGTGTCTTCTGACTGTCACAACGCTCCAAGGATCGACTCCTGGTTTGATGAAGCCGAAGAACTTCTTCGCGAGATCGGGTTCCGCTCTGTTCTGGAACTCGGTCCCGATCAGCTTCTTCAGGAAGTTCCCCTAATATAGATCGTTTCTATTGTTTCTGACGTTCCTTGATCCTATATGCTTTTTCGATATTGCCCAAAATCATTTCATAGACTTTTTCATGATCCGTTTCGTTCAGGATCTCATGTCTCATACCTTCGATGAGTTCTCCCTCTACATCGACATATCCCAGTTTTTTGATGAAATCGATCGCCTTGTTCCAGCCTTTTTCTCCGTTATAGCAAGGATCATCCTTCCCGGAGACGAAAAGGATCGGCATATCGATATGTTTTGCCTGATAACGGCCGGCATCATAACAGCCTTTTACCATTTTCATCAAAGCCTCAAAGCCGTTGGCTGTGAAGCAGTAGCCGCACAGAGGATCTTCTTCATAGGCTTTGACGTTTTCTTCGTTCACGGATAACCAGGCGAACACGGATTTCGCTTCCGGAATGTTTTTGTTGTAGGTACCGAAGGCCATATTGTTCAGGAAAGGACTGCGGTAATGATCCCCCTTGAACTTTCCGATCATCGCCGCCAGCTTGCCTCCGATCCCCGCGGCGCCATTGGGTCCTACGCAGCCGCTGATCGTCAGTGAATCGATCTCCGTATCATGTTTCTGAAGGAAAAGACGTACGATCAAAGATCCCATACTATGTCCGAACAGGTGGACCGGAAGATGATATTTGGCTTTCGCGTACTGGACCATCTGCACGACGTCATTCACGATCCCGTCTTCACCGTTTTTGTATAGAAAGCCCAGATCGTCCTCGGAAAGGACGCTGGCTCCATGTCCGCGATGATCATGGATCAGGCTGATATAACCATTTTCTGCCAGAAACTGCATGAAGGGAATGTAGCGTTCCTTGTGTTCCGCCATTCCATGGACCAGAACGACAACGCCCTTTGCTTCCGGAAACCAGGCTTTGGCAGGTTCCATCGCGATCGCGGAAAGCTGCAGCTTATCATAACCGGAGATCAGTTTCAGATCTTTCTGTACATACTTTTCATCTGTCTTATTAATTACATACTCTGCCATGGTGTTTTCCTTTCTTCTTTCGGGTTCCCCGAGGATTATTTAGATTTCTCTGACTGATACCTCCCCCGAAAAAAGACGGGAGATCGTTCCTTCCTGATCCTGGATGATCAGTTCCGCATCATCACCGATGCCGATCACCCGTACCGGATCATTCTTTTTCGTTTCATGGCCCTGTGTCAACACCAGGACTTCCTTTCCTGTCAGGAATGATTTTTCCCGATAGCTTTCCATATAAGATTTCTCAGAAAGAGATCGGCAGAACAGATCTATCCTGTCCAGAAACGCGGCCGTAAGATGTGCCTTGATCTCTTCTCTCTCTTCCGGAGTCGCCGGTCTTTGATCCCGGGGAAAAACGGCTCCGGCTATATTTCTGATCTCTTCCGGATAGCCTTCTTCAGGCTCAAAGACATTAAACCCGATCCCGACAACGGCATAGCTGAGCGGCTTTTCCGGGTCGTCTCCGGAGAATCCCGCTTCCGTCAGGATCCCTGCCGTTTTCTTACCCCGGCAGTAAATATCATTCACCCATTTGATCATGGCCGGTCCGCCTTCGACTTCATCGATCGCCAGCGCCGCGGCTGAGGCGGCCGCCGTTGTCAGCTGAAGGGCTTCACGCGGTCTGATCGAAGGTCTGAGCAGGAGGCTGAGATATATCCCGTTATCCTGCGGGGAATAAAAAGATCTTCCCATCCGCCCTTTACCTCCGGTCTGCCGGTCCGCGATGATCACGGTCCTTTCCGGGCAGCCGGCTAAAGCCAGCTTTTTGAGCACATCGTTGGTCGATGTTACTTCCGGCAGGATCTCCAGCATCCATGGGCTATGCCAGTACTTTTCGATCTGTTCTTTTTTCATCTTTTATTCTGATAATGAAAAAGGCGGTGACAATCTTCAGACTTGTTATCAGACTTGTCACCACCTCCATACGGATTACAGAGTTTTACTTACAGGAACCACTCCGGATCATAGGACGCACCGCCGATATGTACCTCCAGGTGCAGATGCGGACCTGTGGAATCGCCGGTCGATCCGATCAGGCCGATCAGATCACCTGTCTCTACATAATCGCCGACGTCACAGCGGAATTCCGACATATGCGCGTACCATGTCGTCATACCGTCGCCATGATCGATGACCACCAGGTTGCCGTAACCGCCGTAGTACTCACAAATAATGACTGTACCGCTCGCACAGGCGTAGATACCGCTTCCGTAGCTCGCGCCAAGATCCAGACCGTTGTGGAACCGTTCTTCGTTGTAGATCGGATGCCAGCGGTATCCGTACAAATCTGTCGCCAGCGTGGAGTTGCACGGCCATGCAAGTTCACCTGTTCCGATACCCGGCCAGGTGCTCCAGGCTTCCAGGTTCGGCATATAACGGTACTCGTCCTCATCATGATAAGTCTCGGTATAATCATCATCCGGAAGTTCGACCGGATCACGGCTGTCTTCAGAGTCTTCGGAATCTTCTTCCTCGGAATCTTCTTCCTCGGATTCTTCACTTGACTCATCTTCCGGTTCGGAGCTTTCCTCATCCTCGGAAGACTCTTCGTCTTCTGAGTTTTCGGAGGATTCTTCAGAGGATTCCTCCGACGATTCTTCCGATGATTCCTCCGATGACTCTTCGGATGATTCCTGGGAAGATTCTTCCTGCTGAGAGGATTCCTGCTGACGCTGCGCTCGTCTCGCAGCAGCTTCAGCTGCGGCTCTTGCCGCTAATTCACGCTGATACTCCAGATTATCGATCTCGCCCTGGACTTCAGCGATCCTCTCTTCAATAGCGGCCTGCTCGGCTCTTTGCTGTTCTCTGAGAAGCTGCAGAGCCAGCTCATCATCTTTCAGGCTGGCATACTGCGCCTGTTTTTGATCCAGGTATCCCTGCAGCTCTTCCTGCCGCTCGACCTGTTCTTTCTTGTCAGCTTCCAGCTGCGCATGCGCTTCTTCGATCGTCGCTTTAGCTGCTTCGATCGTTTCCTTACACTCATTCAGCTGCTCCATGATATGGTTGTCATATTCCACCATCTCACTGATATACTCAAAGCGGCTGAAGAAGTCGGAAAGGCTTCCCGCGTTCAGCAGGATCTCCAGATACGTGATCCGATCGTTCTCATACATCATCTGGATCCGGCTTTTTAAAGCCTGATAATAGATATGCATATCCTGCTGGGCATTTTCCAGTTCCACCTGAGTATCCGCCAGCAGCTGTTCATTGTCCGCGATCTGACGATTCAAAGCGACCAGCCGGTCACCGACCTCCGAGAGTTTGGTATTGATGCCCTCGATCTCTGTCGTGACTTTATCCAGTTTCGCCTGAGCAGCAGCCAGTTCTTCTTCCGTCGCGTTGGCGATGGCTTCCGCGTCGGCTTTTTCCTGCTCCAGACGTTCTTTTTCTCCTTCAAGATCCTCCATTTCATCGCCGAGTGCCGGGAGGATCACACCCGCCAGCATCGCCAATACCAGCAACACTGCCAGCACCATCGACAGGATCCGTTTTGTTTTCTGTTTCATAACATCATGCTCCTTAAACCTTCAGGTGTTTGCGCATGGAGATCGAGCTGCCGATCACACCTACGCCAACACTTAAAATGAGAAAGAGCGGAATCAATCCCTGCATAATCGCGGAAACGCTCATAAACTCAAAGAGAGAAGCGATCGCGTTGAACCTGCTTTCTACCAGCCGGATCAGCGCATCATATCCGAAATACACAAGCGCTGTCGGAATGATGGCGCCCAGCACACCGATCATCATACCTTCGATCACAAACGGCAGACGGACAAAGGCATCCGTCGCGCCGATATATTTCATAATGTTGATCTCTCGTTTACGAATATAAACAGAAAGCTTAATGGTATTCGTGATCAGCAGCAAGGCAATGAAAACCAGAAATCCTATCAGGGCGACTCCTACGTATGTTACCAGTGCGGCAAACGAGGAAAGCGCCTTGGAGGCATTCTGAGAATAACTGACTTTTCTGACATATGGGGAATTGTTCAGGAAATCCACGATACCAGCCTGATCGCCGGCCGCTTTGGGATAGATCTCGATATTCGCTGAGTTTTTCAGCGGGTTATCACTGTTCAGATCTTCCATCAGCATGTCACTGATCTCATACCCGCCCAGCATATCGGTTTTGAAGATCTCCCAGGCCTCTTCCGCGGATACGTACCGGTAATCACCGATATCATCTCTCGCTTCCAGCTGCGCTTCCATTTCCTGGACTTCACTCTGCGTAATACCCGGTTTCAGCCAGGCGACCATGCCAAGGGTCGAGTTCATACTGTCCGCGAAGCTTCTGACATTCATGACCAGACAGTAAACGATCCCAAGGATGATCAGACAAGCTGTGATCGTACCAATGGAAGCCAGAGACATCAGTCCGTTTCGAAAGACGCTCTTGAAGCCTTCCTTCATGCATGTCCCGACGGTCCTAATCTTCATCGTCATACCCTCCTTCTTCGGAGTCTCTGACGATACATCCGTTTTCGATATGGATAACTCTCTTCTGCATTTCATCCACGATATCACGGTCATGGGTAGCCACGATAACTGTCGTTCCGCGACGGTTGATCGCGTCCAGTACGTCCATGATCTCTTCGGAGTTACGCGGATCAAGGTTTCCTGTAGGCTCATCCGCCAGCACCAGATGAGGATTGTTTACGATCGCCCGCGCGATTGCCGTTCTCTGCTGTTCTCCGCCGGAGATCCCATTGGGAAGGGACTTGGCTTTATGCGCCAGTCCGACCAGATTGAGTGCGGCCGGAACCGAGCGCTGGATCTTTTTCGGCGGAACTTCGATCACTTCCAGAGCAAAAGCGACATTCTCATAGACCGTCCTCGAAGAAAGCAGACGGTAATCCTGGAAAACGATTCCCATGTTGCGGCGAAGCTCCGCCACTTTTCCCCGGCGCAGCTTCGTGATATCCTGTCCGTCAATGATGATCGAACCTTCATCGGGAACCAGTTCCCGCATCAGGAGCTTCAGCAGTGTGCTCTTGCCTGATCCGCTTTCGCCGACAATGAAAACGAATTCACCGTCTTCGATCTTTAGATTGATATGCTCGACCCCGGTCACGTCCCCCTCGTAGACCTTTGTCACGTCTTGTAATTCTATCATTTGAATCCGTTCTGCTCCATGTAATTCATGTACTTGGCTACCATCAGCGCGATCTTGAAGGTGATCGCATCATCAAAGATGCGGATATCCAGTCCGGTATTCTTCTGAAGCTTATCCAGTCGGTATACCAGTGTGTTTCTGTGGATATACAGCTGACGGGATGTTTCTGAGATATTCAGGCTGTTCTCAAAGAATTTGCTGACCGTGTTCAATGTCTCTTCATCGAAATCTTCGATCCGGATATCCTTGAAGATCTCTTCAATATACATCTTGCAAAGCGGCAGCGGGAGCTGATAGATCAGCCGTCCGATACCCAGCCGGTTGTAATTGATGACATATTTGTCTTCGTAGAAGATCTTTCCCACTTCCAGCGCCATCTTGGCTTCTTTGTAGGAGCGGGAGATATCCTTCAGATCCTTCACCACCGATCCGAGAGAGATCCTGACTTTGCCCATCGCTTCGCTGGAAAGCGTGCTGCTGATCATACCGGCGGCTTTCTCCAGCGCTCCGCGGCTCATATCATCCGAAACATCCTTGACAAGAATAATGTGATTCTCATCTACCGCGGTAATGAAATCCTTTGTTTTTACCGGATAGATCCCGCGAACAACATCCATCACGTTCGTATTGGTCTCACTGTCGTTATTCGATTCGATCAGATAGACGACACGATGAACATTGTTCTCGATGCGAAGCTTCTTGGCACGGATATAGATATCCACCAGCAGGAGATTGTCCAGCAGAAGGTTTTTGATAAAGTTATCTTTATCGAAACGCTCTTTGTACGCCACGAGCAGGTTCTGGATCTGGAAAGCAACGATCTTGCCGATCTTGTAGGCGTCTTCATCATCTCCCCGGATCGCGACGATATACGTCACTTCCGCCGCGTCATATACCTTGAAAAGCTGATATCCCTGTACCTGCATACTGTCGGCTTTGGAACCGAGCATATCAGGAACAAAGGACAGACTCTTGGTATTTCTGGTCTCTTCTGTCGAAGCCAGAATATTGCCTTCGGTATCCATCACGGAAATGTCGATTTTTGTTATTGCTTTTACCCCATCAATGGTCGACTGCAGGATTTGATTGGAAATCATAGCTTCCCCCTATTTCGCGAATGCGGATTATCGTAATTATACTACAGAATTATCTCTTTCGCAATATATAATTGAAATATTTTCTTTATAATTTGTAATATTTTTGTAACAAATGGAGGCGGATCAGCCTTGCCTGTCTTTCTGATTTCTGTCGAGCGCGAACCGATAGAGCAGGCGGATCGCCTTTTCGAAGTCTTCTTCATTGATGCCGATGATCAGGCTGATCTCCTTGATGCCCTGGATCAGCATACGAACGTTGATGCCCTCTCTCGCCAGGACCCGCAGCATGTCCGAAGTGATACCTACCACGCCATGCATCCTGATACCGACGACAGCGACCAGCGCAAGATTGCGCTCGACCGTAATGCTGTAAGGATCGATCTCGCGGCGGATCCTGCGCAGGATGTTCTCTTCCTTTCCGCTGATCTCTCTGGCGTCCACGATGACGGTCATCGTACCGATACTGGAAGGAACGTGCTCGACCATGATCTTCGCTTCTTCGAACATCTGAAGCACTTTTCGGCCAAACGGTAGACGATCTCCTCCGACATCCTTTTCAAAGGACATGGACATAAATCCTTTTTTACCTGTTACACCGGTGATCAGCAGATGTTCGTCCGATATTTTGTCATCGGTACGTACCCAGGAACCCTCATCCTCCGGCCGGTTCGTATTACGGATATTGATCGGAATGCCGGCCTCTCTTGCCGGGAAGATCGCTTCTTCATGAAAAACCTGAGCTCCCATATAGGAAAGCTCACGAAGTTCACTGTAGGAGATCTCGGTTATAGAAAGCGGATCCTCCACCATTCTGGGATCAGCCATCAGAAAGCCGCTGACATCCGTCCAGTTTTCATAAATATCGACACGCATTCCGCCGGCAACGACAGATCCGGTAATATCGGATCCGCCGCGTGTAAACGTTTTAATGCGTCCGGTCTCCGTCGCTCCGTAGAATCCCGGCATAACGAAGCAGTCCATGTCAACGATCTTTCTGAAAGCGGCTGCTGTTTTCTGTTCCTCGAAAACACCGTTGCTGTTGAACACGATATAATCAGCCGGATCAACAAACGGAAAATCCAGAAGCGCGGACAGCACTTTACCGGAAAGGAACTCTCCACGACTGACAAGATAATCTCTGGAAAGACCTTCTTCCATATAGCTCCGGATCAGCCGGTATTCCGGCTCCAGAGAATAATCCAGTCCCAGATCCCGGATGATCTCGTCAAATCTGTCTTCGACTCTGGAAAAACACTCAAGTCCCTGATCCAGATCTTTCCGCTGGATCTCATAACATTCGATCAACATATCGGTGATTTTTACATCATCCCGAAACCGTTTGCCGGGGGCGGAAGGAACCACATACCTTCTGGATGGGTCCGCTTGAATGATAGCCGCGCATTTTCTGAACTGTTTCGCGTCCGCCAGGGAACTGCCCCCAAACTTGACCGCCTTTTTCATCGTTTATTTCATTCCTTTAAGAATATTATTTTAGTAGAAGAAAAGCGATCAGTCGAACACTGATCGCTTTTTCCTTTTCTGTCAGTTTGTTTTTTATCTTCTTTTCTTTCTCTGCAGGAAACCGGGAATATCGATCTGGGCTTCACTATAAGCGGGCTGTTCCTGATAAGGCGCCTGATAAGGTGCCTGGTACGGCGCCTGCGCCTGATAAGCGGCGTTCTCCGGAACAGGTGTGCGGTAGTTATTGCCCTGATATGGGTCTTCCACTGCCGGCTGTTCCGGACGGAAACTCGGCGCATCCAGCTCAACGGGATGGTCTTCATCATGCCCGAAGCTCACCGTTTTGGGTTTGGGTGAATTGCCGAAGTCCGTAGCGATCACGGTGACCATGATCTCGTCTTCCATATCGTTATCGATGGTCGTACCAACGATGATCTCGGCCTCTTCATCGACTTTGCCCTGAATATAGTCCGATACTTCATAGTACTCAAACAGCGACATTTCAGGACCGCCGCAGATATTGACCAGAAGTCCTTTTGCTCCGTTGATCTCTGTATCCATCAGAGGAGACTTGATCGCCTGCTCAGCTGCTTTCTGAGCTTTTCCTTCGCCTTTGGCACGACCGATACCCATATGTGCCATACCTTTATCCTGCATGATCGTCCGAACATCAGCAAAGTCTACGTTGATGATGCCGGGACGATAGATCAGATCGGAAATGCCCTGAACACCCTGACGCAGCACATCGTCCGCCATATGGAACGCGTCTACCATGGTCGTTTTCTTATCAGCGACATCCAGCAGACGATCGTTGGAAATCGTGATCAGCGTATCCACATTCTTGGCCAGTTCTTCAATACCGCGCTGCGCGGCACGCATTCTCTTGGCTCCTTCAAAACGGAACGGTTTGGTGACCACACCGACTGTCAGGATGCCCATCTGTTTGGCTACACCCGCGACAACAGGAGCCGCACCGGTTCCGGTGCCGCCACCCATACCGGCGGTAACGAATACCATATCGCATCCTTCCAGCGCCTGGCGGATCTCTTCTTCGCTCTCCTGCGCGGCTTTCTGGCCGATTTCAGGATTGGCGCCGGCGCCAAGACCTTTGGTCAGCTTCTCGCCGATCACCATTTTATTCTTTGCCTTGCCAACAGCAAGAACCTGCTTGTCTGTATTGATCGTCAGGAATTCAGCACCTTCCAGACCGTCCGCGATCATGCGCTCAACAGCGTTGTTTCCGCCACCGCCGACACCAACGACCGTTATTTTTGCTGTCGTCTGCTCAGTCATATTCTCATCAAACATAATTGCCCTCCTCGTAAATGTCTCCCGCATGACCCGTTTTACTCCATAATAAGGGAGATTATCATATTACATTCTAACCGCCATTGACGAAAAAATCAAGAGTTTTTCTTAAATTGAACGAAAAACTATTCTCCGACAGATTTACCTCCGCTCTGTTCGGTTTCAATATAAATCTGATCCGACATACTCTCGATATGGAGAATGCCTCTTGGTACACCGGCTTTCCTCGAAAGTTCCGCGATCACGTTGATTTTCTGCCCCATGTCTGTCATAGATCCGCAGTGACAGACGAGCTTATTCGTTGTCAGGATGATATCCTCCAGGTTGCGGATATTGATTTCCTTTACCACCTCAGAGATCCCGTATTTTCGAAGGTTGGAGCCGATCGACATGACGGCTTCGTACCGCTCTCCGTCACCGGTCCCAAGTGCCAGCGGTTCACCGATCGAAAAATTCCCTACGGTAAGTCCGATGATGATCGGCAGATCATCGTCCGGCTGATTGGTACTGGAAGCCACCTGTCCTTTCTGATCGATGCACAGGTATGTCCCCTGAAAGTATACATACCCGATGGTCTCACTCTCCTCTACCTCGACCCGGACCGTGCTTGGCCAGTCAAAGTATACATCCACAGATGAGAGTCTGGAATCGACCGTCGGAGGTGTTTTCCCCAGGTGGGAGACGGCATAGCGGAACAGATTCTGTCCATAGCTTAATCCCAGTTCATCCATGATCGTCTCATCGCTCACCCGGTTATTACCTTCAACCTCGAAGGTCTTCAGTGAGAAGATCGGCGAGTTCAAAAGGATGATCAGGATGATAAGGATACCGACCCCGATCCCCAGCCCGATCAGCCAGGATCGGACTTTTTCCTCTCCAAGGCCCTGGACCTTCAGAATAGTTGCCATAGAAACTCCTTATCTGTCAGGCAGTTTTACTTTTCGTTTTCGTATTATAAGAAGAGATATTCAGGATCAGCCCGACGCTGGCCATCAGGAACAACATGGACGATCCTCCGTAACTGATGAAGGGAAGCGATACACCGGTAGTCGGGATCAGGTTCGTATTCACGGCAATATTCAGGATCGCCTGAAGAGAGATCTGACCGACGAATCCGGCACATACGAATGAGCTGAACCGGTCGGGAGCCGAAAGGCTGACCTTCACACCATTCCAGGTGAAGATCCCGAACAACAAAACGACGAGCGCCGCTCCGAACAACCCCATCTCTTCGCAAATGATCGCGAAGATAATGTCGTTATACGCTTCCGGGATGAATCCCAGTTTCTGAATACTCTGTCCCAGTCCTCTTCCAAAGAAACCGCCTGATCCTACCGCGTACAATGACTGTACCGTCTGATATCCGTCATCCAGCGCGTACTGGAATGGATCCAGCCATGCCTGAACACGAAGCAGTCTGTAGGTATATTCCTTCAGGGAAGGAACGATCAGCGGCGCGAGAAGGAAGAGTCCGATGACCACGCCGCCGGCTACCACTGCCATCAGAAGATGTTTATAGCTGACGCCGCCCATATACATGATCAGTACACCGACGGCAGCGATGATGATCCCGGAAGTCAGATTCTCGATCGCGACAAGACCCGCAGGGACCGCGATGACTGCCAGCAGAAGGATAAATGTCTGGATCTTCGTGATATCTTCCCGGTGAAGGTCTACCAGATGTGAAACATACAGAACGACCGCCATCTTCGCGAATTCCGAAGGCTGGAACGTGATGAAGTCACCGATACCCAGCCATCTGGTGGAACCGTTGACACTGTTTCCGATCAGAAGGACGAGGATACAGAAAAAGATACTCGCCAGATAGATCACCAGCGACCACTTTCGGATCCAGTCCATACGAGCCAGCGCCATCACGAGCAGCATCGCGATCAGTCCGACCACCAGCCAGATCATCTGCCGGCGGAAGAAATACAGGCTGTCGCCGATCGTCGTATACGCGTAATAGTAACTGGAACTCGTGACCATCACGACTCCGAAAACCATCAGCAGGATCGTTACCGCGATAATGTTGAAATTTGCCTCGCCGCGGTTGGAAAACGCGTAGATCTTCGGTTCATTCGATTTCTTTCGGATCACGCGGCCGGTCCGTTTTCCCCGGACTGTCTGTGTCTGTCTGGACGAAGTCCGCGATCTGGCCGTCGTCCGAGAGGATCTGCTCCTGTACGAGCTTCGTCCGGATCCGGATCTGCCGGATCCGTTTGGCGTTACCAACGGTGTGAACCGGGTACGCTCCCGATCATTCGGCATTCGTCTCTCCTTTCATCTTTCTGACAGTATCGCGGAAAATATCTCCGCGCTGTTCATAGTTATCGAACATTCCCCAGCTGGCGCAGGCCGGAGACAGAAGAACGCTGTCTCCCGGAAGCGCCGCTTCGCGGCAGCGCCTGATCGCTTCGTCAAATGTCTCACAGAAGATGATATCCTTTTCCGGATAACCGCTTCTGATCGCCGCGTCATGAATATCGGCGGCTGTCTGCCCGATCAGCACCAGCTTTCTTACCCTGCCGGGGAAAAGATCTGTCCATTCATCATAAGGCGTCCCTTTATCATACCCGCCGCCGATCAGTACGCTCATCTTCGACCTCATTGCCAGAAGCCCTTTGATCGCCGCGTCCGGGTTGGTCGCCTTGGAATCATTATAATAGGAAACTCCATCGATCTCACCGACCGGTTCGATCCGATGGGGAACACCCGGGAAGCTCCTGAGTCCTTCCCGGATAAGTTCTGTGTCCGCGCCCGCATACAGACAGCATCCCACGGCTGCCATCGCGTTTTCTTCGTTGTGCGGACCGAAGATCTTCATTTCGTTTACGTCAACAAAGTCCAGGATCTGTCCGTCCTTTTCGGCTTTGATATGACCGTCTTCCAGCCATATTCCGGATGGTGTCTTCTCTTTACGGCTGAAGAAGACGACCTTCGGTCCCTTCTCTTTCTTTGCCAGTGCCAGGCCTTTTTCCCGGCAGATGGCATCATCATAATTGAAAACGACCGTATCGCCATACGACTGATTTTCATAGACACGGCATTTCGCGTCGATATATGCTTCAAAGGTATGGTGCCTGTTCAAATGATCCGGCGTAAAATTCAGGATCGCGGATACGACCGGATGGAACCGGTCGATCAGTTCCAGCTGGAAACTGGAAAGCTCCAAAGTCAGAAAACTGTCATCCGGAACGATCTGCACTGTCTCGGCCATGGAGATCCCTATATTACCGGCCGTCATAGAGCGGGGATCGACCTTTTTCATGATCTCACCCACCAGGGAAGTAGTGGTGGTTTTTCCGTTGGTTCCGGTAATGCCGATCATTTTCGCACCGGTAAAACGTGAGGCCAGTTCGATCTCGCTCCACACGGGAACACCAAGCTCAGCCGCTTTCAGCACAAAAGGAAGGTCCGCCGGTACCGCGGGTGAAAGCACCAGCAGATCCGCGGTGCTAAGATCTGCCTCTTCGGGTTTGGAAGAAGCCCGGACAGAAACCCCCGGAGGCAGGAGACGCATATTCTCCTTCAGCGCTTCCAGGTCTTTTGTATCAAATACAGTGACTTCTGCGCCGTTCTTCACCAAAAGATCCGCTGCCCCGATCCCGCTTTTCGCCAAACCTACAACGATGACCTTCCATCCTTTCAGATCCAACATAATCCAGAAACCTTCCTCTTAAAAGAGAATCCACAGACTGACAAAACAAAGAATGATCGTTACGATCGTAAAGATCGTTACGACCCGCGTCTCATGCCATCCCAGCAGTTCAAAGTGATGATGGATGGGAGCCATTTTGAAAAGACGCTTGCCGCCGGTCGCTTTGAAATAGGCGACCTGCAGCATCACAGAAACGACTTCCGCTACGTACACAAAACCAAAAACGAGGATCAGCAGCGGCATATCCAGCATAAACGCCATGGCGCTGACGAAACCTCCAAGCGCAAGCGATCCGGTATCGCCCATGAATACCTTTGCGGGATAGGCGTTGAATACCAGAAAGCCAAGGAGCGCGCCGAGCATCGCAGACGCTGCGCTTCCTAAAGCGGCATATTCGGAGGCGATCACGGTGACCGCTATGAAAAAAACACAGATCGCGGAAGTGACGCTGGAGGAAAGTCCGTCCAGTCCATCATTGAAATTCGTGCCATTCGTTACCGCGACAAACACAAATACGACAAATACATAGTAGAACCATCCAAGCTCAAGACGGGCTTTGATCAGGTGAAACGCGATCGATGTCGGCGCGCCGGAAAAACGGAGGTAAAGCGCGAACAGGACGCCCGCGACGATCTGAAGAACGAACTTCTGCCATGCCTTAAGGCCTTCGTTATGCTTCATAACGACTTTGATAAAATCGTCCAGAAAACCGATCAGACCGAAAATGAGCGCCATAACCGGAACGATATAAAACTTCGGCAGGTTCTTCCAGGCTGCCAGACATCCCAGGATCATCGCGAGAAGATAGGAGATCGCGCCCATCGTAGGCGTTCCGGCCTTTTTCTGATGTTCCTTTGGTCCTTCTTCCCTGATATACTGTCCGAATTTCAGTCTTTTCAGCATCGGGATCAGCAGCGGGCAAAGGATCAGTTCAGCGGCGAAAGCCACAAGCACGGGCACAAAAGTCAACCACATATTCTATCCTACCTAGTTTAAATAATTACTTTGTCAGAACGTCAATGAGCCGTGAAAACTCCATACTGTGAGAGGCTTTCAAAAGGATCGTATCGCCTTTCTTGACCACGCTGCCTACCGCTTCACATAGTTTTTCGAGATCTTCATAGTAGAAGCAGTGAGACGGATCCATGCCTGCCTTGATCGCCGCCTCGTAGATGGCACGGCTTTCTTTTCCACAGGCAAGAAGCCGGTCGACACCGGATTTTCCGGTATGAAGTCCTACTTCCCGATGTCCCTCGACCGCGAAGGAACCCATCTCCAGAATATCTCCGAGGATCGCGATCCTTCTTCCCTTTACCGGGATATCCATCAGGGTATCCACCGCACTGTTCATCGAGGAAGGGCTCGCGTTGTATGTATCGTCGATGATCAGGTATTTTTCAGTCTGTATGCTTTCCAGCCGGTGAGGGGTCGCCTCATAGTGCGTCAGTCCTTTCCGGATCTCATCCGGACTCATTCCGTAAAACACACCGGTCATAATAGCCGGAAGGACATTCATCGCCATATGAAGGCCCAGCGTATCGATCTCGACCTGATAGTCAGCTGCCTGATAGGAAGCGCGAACATAAAGCTTTCCCTTTTCTGTCCTTGATACCTCCAGGAGCCTGCAGTCATTATGATCGTCTCTTCCAAAGTATTCCGGCCGGACAGGTAGTTTGTCCTTCATGCTGTACAGCAGCGGGTCGTCCCCGTTCAAAAACAGCTTTTTCTCCCCAGCAAGATGCGGAACGAGTTCCAGTTTCGCGTGAAGGATCGCTTCCCTTGAGCCGAGATTCTCGATATGAGAAGTTCCCACATTGGTGACGATCCCGACTTCCGGCTGTGTCAGCCAGGAGAGATAGTCGATATCACCTTTGTATCCCATCCCCATCTCGATAACGGCCGCGTCATACTGATCGCCATCCATCCGGAAAAGTGTCAGTGGAAGTCCCAGTTCGTTATTATAATTTCCGATCGTTTTCATCGTCCGGAATTTGCCGGACAGGACCGCTGCCGTCAGGTCTTTGGTGGACGTCTTGCCTACGCTTCCCGTGATGGCCGCTACCCGTCCGTGATACAGATCCCGGTATTTTCTTGCGATCACTCCCAGCGCGCGGGTACAGTTTTCTACCTGTACGAGCATGGCGCCTTCCGGCACCCGGATATCTTTCGTTTTTTCCGGGTCCTGAGAAAAGACCATTCTCGCTCCCGCGGCAAAAGCCTGCGGGATATAATCATGCCCGTCCACTCTTTCCCCGGGAAGCGCTACGAACAGGCTGTCTTTCGTCACTTTGCGGGAATCGATCACCACGTCACGGATCTCACCGTCCGGGGCGGTTTTTATCTCGTCTTCTTTTTCAAGCCAACGGAGGATCTCACTGATCCTGATACTCTTCATGATCAATCTCCGCCTTCTTCTTCTTTTTCCTTATCCTTAGCTGCCTGCGTATAATCGTAACCTTCCACGCTTGAAGCGACATCCACCGAGTTGGGAGAAATCGATTCCTGGAAAAGTGAAGGATCCGGGTACATACCCATGGCAGGGAGGATCTTCTCCAGGATCTGACCATTCAGTCGGGCTGCCTGTGAAGAAACATCCATATCCGTCTGATCCAGCACGACCAGAAGGATGATCTCCGGATCCTCTACCGGTGTATAGGACATAAAGGAAACGATATAGGTCGCGTCTTCATAGGTACCGCTGGCGCCGACCTGCTCAGCCGTACCGGTCTTTCCGCCGATGGAATAACCGGGCACCTGCGCGTTGATACCGGTACCGCCGAGAACAACTTCCTGCAGATAAGAAGCCATCTTACGGGAAACTTCTTCAGAGATCGTAAACCGCAGAGATTCCTTACCGTGGGTCTCCACAATGTTTCCGTTGCTGTCGGTGATCTGCGAAACCACATACGGTTTCACGTATTCGCCTCCGTTGATGACAGACGCAAACGCACAGATCATCTGAATGGGCGTCAGCTTAAAGCCCTGACCGAAGGAAGTAGTGGCTTTTTCAAAGGGTCCCATCTCATTGTCGGTCCCAAGCTTTTCCGCTTCTTCCGCACTGATGTAGATCAGGTCTCTGGAGTCACCGGATTCTCCGGCAAGATCGATACCGGTCAGCTGACCAAGCCCAAAGGCATCCTGATACTGGAGCCATTTGTTCGTTTTCATACTCAGGCTGATCGTGGACATGGCAACGTTGCAGGAATTCGCCAGTACCTGACGAATCGTCTGCGTACCGTGCACATGGCCGCTGTCCTCACCGACTTCCGCGTCATAGATCTTGATGCTTCCTGTGCAGACAAAAACGGTTCCTTCATCATATACATCTTCGTTCATGGCCGCGGAAGCAAAGATCGGCTTGAACGTGGAACCGGGTTCATACGTCAGACTGATGCCCCAGTTGTTCCAGATATTGGCATAGTATTCAGGATCTGTGGTATCAGGATGATTCTTGATATACTTTTCGGATAATCCTCTGATATCGTTTACATTGTTGCAGTTGAAAGTCGGGCAGATCGCGTAGCCTAAGATCTCTCCTGTCTTACAGTTCATGCAGATGGCAAGACCACGTTCGGCGTTCAGTCTTCCGACAGCGTATTCCAGTGTCTGTTCCATCTCATACTGCACTTTGGAGTTGATGGTCAAAGTCAGGTTGTATCCGTCTCTGGCTGCCACATACTCATCGATAAAGCTGTTTCCGGCGCCGGCAATGACCATCTTGCGGCCGTTCATGCCCTGCAGATATTCATCATAATATTGTTCAACACCGTAAACACCGTTGAATCCGAGAATGTGGGCCGCCTGATAATTATTCAGGTATGTCCGGTGCTCATCTTCCTCAAACCAGACGCCTACTACACGGCCGGCATCGATCTCTGTCTGAATGGATTCCATCTGGGCAGCGGAAATACCGATACCCTGTTCCAGCTTCAGATACCGGTATTCATAATACTCCTTGGAGATATATTTTCTGATGACGCTTTCATCATTCAGCTTTAGGACAGCCATCAATGTTTCAACGGTATTGATCTGCTTGGATTCGCCGGCGTCGATCAGTGCCTGCGGATCCAGGATCACGTTGTACACACGAACGCTCTCCGCGAGTACGTTGCCGTCACGATCATAGATAGCCCCTCTCAGTGAAGGGATCACGACATCGGTGGAACTAAGCTGCTGCTGCTCCGCCCGGTACTGATATTCCTCACCATGTACAGCCTTGATATAAATGACCCGGACAAAAACAAGAACAAGCAAAACAAGGGCAACGACCAAAAGCCCCATAGAACGGGACATCCTCTGTCGTTCTGTCGGAAACGGAGCATTATCCGCGTTCCAGAACGATTTCTTCTTTTGCGTCCGAAGATTTCCGCTTCTCGAACGATAACTCATACTTCCTCCTATACTCTTATATAAAGAGTCGGCTGGCGTGACAAAAGCCCAGCCAGCCTGTTTTAATCAAACCAATGAAACGTAACTTTTGTTCCGGTCACTTCCGCCACCGGCAGATTGCTGGTGGTATAGCTTTGGGAATTGATCCGGATCTTGATCGTCGTAGCGGCTGTCGCTTCCTGCATTCCGAGTGTGGTAGTCGCGAAAACATACAGCTCGTTCATATTCATGGAGTCAGAAGAGATCTGCTGTGCCAGCTGATTGGCTTCCCTGGCCGCTGTCACCTGACTTCTGAGCTCATTGATCTCGTTATTCTTGGTATAGACCTGGATAAACATCATGACGACCATCAGTCCGCCGGCCAGGACTAAACCGGCACATAAAAGGAAGCCGATCTTTCCGCTTCTCATCACTGACCTCCTGATTATTTCCAGTAATTGATCAACCCGGTATCGGGCAGTTTTTCCGCTATTCTGAGTTTGCTGCTTCTGGCACGCGGATTCAGTTCCAGTTCTTCTTCTGAAGGAACGATCGGTTTACGGGTCACGACCCGGATCACCGGCTTCCTCCCACATACACAGACCGGCGCGGAAGGCGGACAGATACAGGGATTCTCAAGCTCCTTGAACGCTTGCTTGACGATCCTGTCTTCCAGCGAATGAAAAGTAATGATGCAAAGTCTTCCGCCGGGCTTCAGAACACTGACACTTTCCCGAATAGCCTTTTTCAGCACGCCAAGTTCATCGTTCACTTCGATCCGGATCGCCTGAAACGTCCGCTTGGCTGGATGCGGCCCATCCTTTCTGGCTCCCTGAGGGATCGCTTTTTTGATCACCTCTACCAGATCCGAAGTGGTTTCGATCGGTGCTTTTTTCCGCTCACTGACAATAAACTGAGCGATCCGTTTCGCCCACTTTTCTTCCCCATAATCACGAATAACCCGGAGAAGTTCCTCTTCCGGGTATGTCGCTATGATATCCGCGGCGGTCATCGGCATACGCTGATCCATCCGCATATCCAGTTTTGCTTCCTGCATATACGAGAATCCGCGGTCACCGGTATCCAACTGGTGGGACGAAACTCCAATGTCCAATAGTATACCATGGACGGATTCAATATGCAAGTTTTTGAGTATTGTCCGGATGTTCGAAAAATTATCCCGCACCAGCTGGCAATTTGTATTTTTTATCATGCTCAGCATGGTGCGGCCATTTTCGATCGCATCCTGATCCTGGTCGATACCCACGAAGCAGCCTTCCCCGTTTAATCGGCTGATGATCTCGCGCGCATGACCTCCTCCGCCAAAGGTCCCATCAACATAGGTCCCTGACGGAATGATGTGAAGCCCTTCGATCGCTTCGTTTTTCAAGACGGGCACATGTACGAACTGCATGTCGCTCTCACCCTCGATTTAATCAGATCCCACTAGCTCTTAACTCTTCAGCCAGCTTGCTCGACTTGAAAAACTCGTCATCGGAATTGTAGGCTTCCCACTTTTCTCGGTCCCAGATCTCTATGTGGTCGTCCTGTCCTGCCAGTACAATGTCTTTTTCTAGTCCGGCATGACGCCGAAGTTCCTGATCGATCATGACACGGCCCTGTTTATCTGTTGCCGTATCCTGAACGTGTGAATAGAACTTACGGTAGAGCTTACGGTTTTCCACGTCACTGGTACCGATCGCGCGAAGCTTTCCGGTCAGTTCGCGGAAACTCTTTTCGGGATAAACGCACAGGCACTTTTCCTCTTCCTGCCCCCACAGGTCGATGGTGATGAAAAACGTCTCACCCAGCTGATTTCTGTATTTTGTGGGCATAATGATTCGCCCTTTTTCATCTAAACTGTGATGAAACTCACCGAAGAACACTGTACGTCACCTCCTTCCCTAAGCCTCCAAAACGCTCCACTTGGAACCACTGTGACACCATTCTACCACACAGCTTCTCCCTTCGCAAGCATTTTTTTCATTTTTTGACAAAAAAAGCCAGCCTTCACCAGGAAGACTGGTCTTTTACTTCCAAAGGAAGCTTTTATTTGGTTTTTCGCAGCAGTTTTCCAAAACGGTCTGACAAAATAAGGCGGCTGTCCTTTGCCGCGATTTCTCCGCGGATCAATGTATAGGCGATCCCTTCCGAGAGCTGTCTGGAATCCGTAAATGTCGCCTTATCTCTGATCTGCTCGGGATCAAAGATATTCAGGTCCGCGACATAGCCGACATCGATAATGCCCCGATCTGTAAGGCCGATCCGCTCCGCCGGCATGGAAGTCATCTTACAGACAGCTTCTTCCAGGCTAAGCAGTCCCTTTTCCCGGACGAATTCCCGGATCACTTTCGGAAATGATCCGTACAGTCTCGGATGCGGGTTGTCTCCTCCTCCGTACAGGCTGTCTGAGATCACTGCCGTGTAGGGAAGCTTCAGGATCCGTTCCACATCCTTCTCACTGACACTGAAAAGAATGATCCCGACTTTTCCTTCTTCTTCCGCCGCCAGTTTGCCAAACCATTCGCACGGATCCATCTGTTCCATCGCGGCACACTCGGCTATATTCTTCCCGGCGTATTTCCGGTTTTTCTCTTTCGTGACACTGCCGATCATGATCCGTTCCCAGCCGATGCTTTCCACCATGTTATCCCAGCCGGGCTGAGGAAGATAGATCTCTTCTTTCAGCTTCCGGATCCCTTCCGGTGTTCCCAGAAAGCTGACCGGCTTTCCTTCGATCACCGAAGGCGGAACGATGGTCATCGCGGTGGTGGCGCCGCCAGCGTAAGGATACACATCACAGGTGACGGTCTGCCCTTCCGCTCTCGCCTGATCGATCTGATCGATGGCCTGCTCGATCAGGATTCCCCAGTTGCGCAGTCCGGTCGCCTTGAAATGACTGATATTCAGCGCGGCGCCGGCTTCTTTGCAGATCCCGATGATCTCCTTTACGGAATCCACGACCATATCCCCTTCTCCGCGGACATGGCAGGTGATCACACCGCCGTACTCAGCACAGGCGGATGCCAGAGCGACCAGGTCCTCGTGTGCCAGGTAGCATTCCGGCAGATACATGATCCCGAAAGACATGCCAAGTGCCCCGTGCTCCATCGCGTCACGCACATAGGAGACCGCCTCTTCTCTTTCCTCTTTGGTGAAAGGTCTCGGCTCATATCCCATCGCGGCCGTCGCGCAGGCGCCTGCGCCTACCAGAAAGGCCAGGTTGATCGGCATTGGTTTTTGGTCGATCAGATCCATGTATTCGGAAAGAAGATGCACAGGACTCGGGTCCGGAACACGACCTAAACATGGTTCGATATAATCGAACTGTGCCTTTCTCGTCCGGTCACTGTTCGGAAACGGCGCCAGGCCGCAGTTGCCCGCGACAGCTGTCGTGATCCCCTGCGCGATCTCGATCTGTCCAAACGAAGGATCATAATAGGCGGCCAGATCATGATGACGATGAATATCGATAAAACCCGGACAAACAACCTTGCCGCCGGCATCTATGACATCCGGTCCGATATCACGGGACGGGCCCCGGAAGACTCGGCTGATCACACCTTCTTTGATCTCCAGCCCGCCGAGAAAAGGTTCACTTCCGGTCCCGTCCACGATCATTGCGTTGATGATTTTGCGGATCATTCGTCTTTCTTCTCTTCGGAATCGGCCGATTTAACAGTTTCAATGATCACGGCATCTTCCTCGCGGCGGGCGGGTTTGAAACGATCCAGAATATCGGGGACCATATCCAGCGCCTTTGTCACGGTATCCTGATTCTTGATGTTCACGATACGGATCTGTCCGTCTTTAATGACCAGCACCGCGCTGGGCGACATCTTTGCGGAAACTCCGCCGGCTACAGCGCCGGCTCTTTCACGATCTCTCGTTCCCGCACCCGCGCCTAAAGACACATCTACCAGTGGCAGGATCACCATACCGTTCAGATCCATCGGTTCGCCGATGACGCTTTTCGTAGATACGAAACCTTCCATATGATTCAGAAGGTCTTTCAGGGATTCATTTCTGTTTGCCATGATCTTTCTCCTGTGATTTGAGATTCTTAACAAATTTGATTAAGTGCCAGATATGTATATTCAAGAGTGCGGCTATGATCGGAGGAATAAAGCTTCCCAGCATAAACCAGTCACTCATCGATATCGAAAACTCTATGCGCCTGTTCATATGATCCGGATAGGAATTCAGACTGCGTTTACGGTTTTTCTTCGGAAAGAGAAAATCCGCCAGCATGATCCGGTATCCGTCGATCTTTGATGTCAGGTACGGATCGCCGGTGCCCCAGTCGATATCCGCCTTCACGCGTTTGGGCAGCAGCGGTCTGATCTCCCTTTTCACCAGTTTCAGGACTGCCTTCAAAGCCTTGTCTTTGTCTTTGAAGTTGTCCAGTTTGTTCCAGAAAAGGATCACCGGCTCCAGCTTCTTCTCGAACGATTCATCCACCTTGTCCGGCAAGTCGCAGAGTTTATCGATGACCCAGTCTGTCTTATCAAGGATCTGATCAAGTTTCGACGGACCTTCTTCCAATGGTTCCTCTTCTACCGCCGGCTCTTCTTCTGCCGTTTCCGCTTCCGGCTGCTCCTGCGCGGTCTCCGCCTTTGCTTCCGCGGATTCGGGTTCGGCCGGTTTGACCGGTTCTTCCTGCGGTTTGACCTCGACAGGTCCTTCTTCCTTCGGCTTGGCTTCAGTGAACTTTTCTTCCTGTGGCCCCGCTTCGGCAGGCTTTTCTTCCTGTGAGGCCCCGGGTTCCTCAGGCTCCTTCGGTTTCTCCTCTGCTACCGGCTCGGTTTTCTCTTCCGGTTTTTTCTCCGGCTTTTTCTCCTCCGGATTTTCCGCCGTTATGGCTTCCGGCTCTTCCGGTGTCGGTTCCGGTTCTGTCAGTTCTTCTTTTTCCTCCGGGATCTCTTCTTCCGATCCCGCCAGTTTCTTCCAAGCGACCTTCGCGGACCAGGAAAGCTTCTTTTCCGCGAAATCCAGTTTGACCCGGATCAGCCGCAGGAACCAATAGACTCTCACATGCGCTTCCAGGCTGCCGCCAAGGATCAGTTTCTCTTTTTCCTCTTCCGAGGCATCCGGGTATTCCTTGCGGTCTGCTTCGATCTTATACGAAAGCGGCATAAGCAGCACGATCAGAATAATGACAAGTACCAGTCCGATGATCCCGGCTAAAATAAGGAGGATCCATTTCAGCACGAGCCATATCACGGACAGCACAGATAAAAATACAGCCAAAATGTCCCTCCTTTCTTCTTTTATAAATAGGAAACAGCCGGTCAAACAGACAGTCAATCTTTTGACCGGCGTGATCCTATTCTAGTTTCTCCGATCCTTCTTCGCCCTCGGCAGTCTCATTTTCAGACTCAACCGGTCTGGCAAAGAATTCCCGGATGTTTTGTTTGACTTCGGTCATGGAAGCGTCTTTCTGATAGGCAAACAAAAGCGCGTTCTGGACCGCCTCGAGTGCTTCTGCGCGGGAAGAAGCTGTATAAACTGTTTCATAGCCGCCTTCCGTCTCGCCCCACTTCTCGAGCTCACTTTGCGCGATGATCTCTACCACCGATTTATGTTCGGGATGTACGCAAAGATACACTTCCTCTGACTTTTTCTTTTTCAGGCCCGACAGGACCTCACCGAATTTCATTCGTTATCAGCAGCTTTTTCTTCTTCTGTTTCCGGTTCGGCTGCCGTTGCTTCTTCGATAACTTCCTCGACAGCTTCTTCGACCTTTTCAGCCGCTTCTTCTACAGTTTCGACAGCTTCTTCGACAGCTTCCTCGACCGGTGCTTCCTTCTTCTCAGGTTTTTCTTCCAGCTTTTTCTTCAGATCCGCAATGGTATTCTCCTGAAACTCGACCTGGCGAACTGCCGCGCCGACGATCAGATCGTCTCTGGTCAGCAGACCTTTTTCGATCTGATACATGATACGTCCGAGAGAACGATACGCTTTCTCCAGTTCCATCTCGGCCTTTTTGATGTCGATCATGGTTTTGGCCTGTTCGGTCTTTTCTTTAGCCGCACCCGTCACATTCTCGGCGAAAGACATCACATCCTTAACTAACTTGTCTACATATTTCTGATAATCCATGATAAACCTCCTGAATAGTATTCTTTTCAAACAGAAAGTCTGCTTCCTGTTACATTCCATTTTACCACGGAAATGCCGATCCGTCCAGAAAATTTCACTAAAAAAGGATATGGCGTATACCATATCCTTTGTAGTTCATATTAAGTTCAGATCTCCGGCCTATAACGGACTAAAGAGGCAAACTTATATGAATCAAAGCGGTTTAAACTCAGCCAACGACTACCACGTTCGCGGCACGTTTCTTGGCGGGGTTCTTGGGATCATCTTCCACATCGAACGTGACCTTCTGGCCTTCGTTCAGGGTCTTGAAACCTTCGACCTGGATAGCGGAGAAATGCACAAAAACGTCATCTCCACCTTCGTCGTTAGCGATGAAACCATAACCCTTCTCCGGGTTAAACCACTTAACTGTACCCTGATTCATTGAGAGGTACCTCCTGAAAAATTTGTGCGTGGGTCTTACAAAATAGATATGCGAGTCCCTCCGTGCTAAAATCAAATCTACCATATTCACCCATATCAAGTCAAGTAGAATTTACAAATAATGCCAGGAATAAAGGTCAATTTTGTACAATTTCCATATTCGTCATAAAGAACCCGATCTTTCCCCTGATAAAAACCATATGTAAAGATCCCGCCAACTAATACTGTCAGTAGAAAACAAAAAATCCTAATAGTATTAGCAGTGTATTCCTTTTTTGCGTTTCATCTGATAGAATAACCACAGAATCGTCCAAGGAGGCAGCAAATGGACTTAACACTGGCGGAAAATATCCGAAAATACCGTAAAGAACGAAAACTGACACAGGAAACGCTGGCTGAAATACTGGGTGTGACCACCGGGGCGGTCTACAAGTGGGAATCCGGTATGTCGATCCCTGAACTCGATCTGATCGTAAAAATGGCGGATTTTTTTGATGTATCCGTCGATGCCTTGCTTGGGTACCGGATGCAGGACAACCGTCTGGAACAGGCTGCGGAAAGAATTCAGAATTATGTTCAGAAAAGAGATCCACGGGCTATGACAGAAGTTGAAAAACTCCTCACAAAATACCCGCATATGTTTTCCATTGTCCATGGAGCAGCCGAAGTATATATCGGATTCGGAACTATCAACCAGGGGAAAAAAGAACTTCACCGCGCCCTTGAACTTCTGGAGCGATCTCTTTTACTGATCTCCCAGAATCAGGAGCCCAGAATCAATGAACATATGATCTATGCGCAGATGGCGCAGGTTTACGTGTTGCTGGGTGAAAAAGAAAAAGGTCTCGATCTCTGGAAAAAACACAATGTCGGAGGCCTGTTCGATGATATCATTGGGGTCTCTCTGGTTTTCTACCTTCACCGTCCGGAAGAGGCTGAACCATTCCTGAATGAAGCTTTTTTACAGAAGATCATTTCTATGATCAATACGGTAGCCGGTCTGGTTCTCCTTTTCTGTTCACACGGTGATTATTCTGCGGCCGAAGAGATCGCCCTTTGGGGGATCCGTATTCTGGAAAGCCTGAAAGCAAATGAACAGATCTGTTTTATGGACAAGCTGCATGCAGTCCTGTTGATCCTTCTGGCCCACACAATGATCTGTAAGGGAAAGCCCGAAGAAGCTGCCAATCATTTAGAAAATGCCGCGGTGATCGCCAAAGCCTTTGACGCATCTCCTGATTACAGTCTTCGATCCATCCGGTTCGTTCCTTCTGTATCGGAAGCGGTCGTTTACGATACACTCGGAACGACTGCGCGGGAAAGTATCGAGACTATCATCAGCACCTGTGAAAACCAGACCTTGTCCCGTCTTTGGAAGGAGTATTCTTCTCATGCGTAACGTATTTACCAGCCGGAATTTCCGACTTGTCTTCTTCGGTGCGCTCGTATCCGATCTCGGCAGCACCGCTCTGCTCCTTTTCTGTACGATTGGTTTTACCGTGACTGCTCTTGAGCTTCTCTTCAATAAAAAAGTAAAGGAGATCTGAACTCATCAGATCTCCTTCAGGATTTCTTCTGCTGTGCCTTTCACCGATCCCTGTACCATCTTTGCGGAGCCGCCGCCGCGGGCACCGAAACGATCTTTCAGGGATGCAGCGATATTTCGGACATCTTCGGTAGCGCTGGCCGCAATATAACCGAACTCACCTGGCTCTTTTTTCGGTATCAGACAGACGACATGTCCCGGGACCTGCTCTGTCAGGTGATTCACCAGGCTCCGTACGGCGACCGGGTCGAGCAGATCTTCCACAAAACGGACCGATCCGTCCTCTTCTTTTGCCTGTCGGATCAACTGCCTGGCCTTTAGGCGAATCAAGGTCTGATTGATCGCGAGTGTATGTGCCTTCAGGTCTTCCAGTTCTTTCGCCTGTTTTTCCAGCACGTCTTCGATCTTTTCCGGTTTCGTCGAGAAACCGGCCGCGACCTGATAGACCAGGTCGTTTTTCTTTTGATAGTCCCGGACCGCTCGGCTTCCGCAGAGGATCGTCAGCCGTACACCGCCCTTATAGTTTTCAAACCGAATAACTTTGATCAGCCCAATCTCACCGGTCAGCATCACATGCGGTGCGCAGCAGGCACAAAGATCATAATCGCCTACCTTTACGATCCGCACCCTGCCTGTCAGTTCTTTCTTGCTCCGGTAATCCATTTCCGCGAGTTCCTGTGCGGACGGATAACTGACCGTGATCGGAATGTTGCGGTATACCACCTGGTTGGCCTGATACTCCAGCTCTTTGATTTCTTCAGCGGTCAGAGGCCCGTCGAAATCGATCGTGGTAAATTCTTCACCCAGATGAAAACCGACATTATGATAGCCTTTCCAGGCATAACACAGCCCGGAGAGGATATGCTCTCCGGAATGCTGCTGCATGTTGTCAAACCGGAAAGCCCAGTCGATCTGTCCGATCACTTTCTCACCGACGGTCAAAGGCGCTTCGAGCTTATGATAAATATGTTCTTTGATTTCCTGAACATCCAGGACCGCGTGCACTGCTCCCGACAGATCTATAATCGTGCCACGATCCGCCGCCTGTCCCCCACCTTCAGCAAAGAAAGCCGTCTGATCCAGTTCAACGATATAGAAAACCTGGCCGCTCCTGCGGTCTTCTCTTTCCTCACAGGAGATCACCACGGCACTGAACTGCTGAATATGGGAATCGGTATCGTATAGCTTGATCGTCATCATATTTCCCGTACCACCCGGCTGTCCAGGATACGCTCCGCCAGCAGGAGATCACTCGGATTCGTGATCTTGATATTGTCATAGGAACCGGGAACGATACAGATCTTGATATCCATGTATTTTTCCATGATCTGCGCATCATCCGTGCATCGGAAATCTCCCATAACGACCGCGTGGCGGTGGCCTTCGAGAATCGCCGGATAACGGAATGTCTGCGGCGTCTGTGCGGCCCACAGCCTGGACCTGGCCGGAGTAGATTCGATCTCGCGTCCGTCTCCCACGACTTTGATCGTATCCGTTACCGGGACCGCCAGTACCGCACCGCCTTCTTTCTCCGCGACTTCGATCGTCTTCTCGACTTCTTCCTGCGTCACGAACGGACGGGCTCCGTCATGGATGACGACCATCGTACAGTCCTTTGGAAGAGCCGAGATCCCGATAAACACGGACTGCTGCCGGCGCGCGCCGCCTACCAGCACTTTACTGACCTTGTCCAGATGATACTTTTCCAGAAGCTGCTCGCAGAAAGAGACATCCTCCTTGCCTGTGACCAGAATGATCCCTTCGATCGATTCTACGCTCTGTAATACTTCGAGCGTGTAGACCAGGATCTCCTTTTCGCGAAGACGGATAAACTGCTTCTTGACGCCGCCGGTCGCGGTGATCATCCGCTGTCCGACGCCGGCTGCCGGTACGACTGCCCAGATCTTTTCCATGATTTACATCCTTTACTGATATTAGTCAAACAGTTACACTTCAGTATAACTCAGCCTCCTGAACTTGTAAACTGTTTTACCGAAACATCTTGCATCTTCCTCGGAAAAATGATACGTTAAAACAAATCTCATCCCATGGAGGTCCATCATGAAAAAAGCGAAAACCAAACCGATCGTATGGTTATTGATGCTGATCATCCTGCTCGCCGGCGCTTTCGGCTGCGAGTCCTATGCCAACCGGATCCAGACCGATAACGGTAACGTAGAGATCAGTCAGGGGCAGATCCATACCAATGACGGTATCCTGACCTACAAGCTCTACCGTCCGAAAAACGCGACCGAACAAACGCCTGCCAGCGCGGTCCTGCTGCTTCACGGGTATCAGAATGACCGCGAGACCTCCTCTTCCTATGCCATCGAACTGGCCAGACGGGGCGTGGTCGTCATGAGCCTCGATGAATACGGCCACGGCTACAGTACGGTCGGTCTTGAAAAACGTGGTTATGTGAATCACAAAGTATCCACGAACTTCGGTCTTGATTCTGAAGAAGACGGGACTTACAGATCCGTCGGAGGTTCCAAACGTTACCGCGTTCTGATGAACTTCTCGAACTTGAGCTTTTTCAATGACCGTTACACCAAGGATGACGCCGGCAACGCCATCTGGGACAGCACCTGCGGCGGTAGTACCGCTTATCAGGTCCTTGCAGCTATGCCTTTTGTCGACTCCTCCCGTATGGCGCTCTCCGGCCATTCCATGGGTACCTGGTCCAGCTGGTCCGTTGCCGCGGATTACGCGAACACGGACATTGAACCGAAAGCGATCGTCCTCCAGTGCGGTGAGATCTTTACCGATGACGCTTATGACAGTGCGAAGATCCATTTCAACAACGTCCTGCTGCTTCAGGCCAAATATGAAGAATTCAGCTATTTCCGCGACTATCAGTATAACGTAACGGAAGACCTGCTGAAGACACCGCTCCGGACAGACTTTCTCGGTACCACCGCAGACAAAGCCGCTTTCGATACCACTTACGGTGATTTCGCCGATGGTTCTGCCAGACGGATCGAACTTTGCATGACGAATCACCGTCTCGTCCCGACCAGCGACAAAGGTCTTACGGCCGCGATGGAGTGGTTTGACCAGGCCATCGGTCTGGATGGCAACACTCTTTCAAGCTCCGATCATGTCGCCATGACCAAGGAATGGATGACGCTGGCCGCTATGCTCTGTACACTGCTGGCGATCGTTCCGCTGATGGAACTTCTGCTTGCCACAAAGTTCTTCGGAACCATCGTTCAGCCCAAACCTCCCATCGAGACCGCCAAGACGAAAAAAGGCTGGTGGAAAGGCGCGATCATCACTGTGCTCATCGCCGGTTCTACCTTCCCGTTCATGACGCAGCTCGGTCACGCGCTTCTTCCTCTGCCGGAAGGTATCATGCGTATGACAGTCGGCAACGGTTTCTTCGGATGGTATCTGCTGCTGATCATCGTCATGCTGATAACGACCTGGATCAGCGCGAGAAGCGCGAAGAAGAAAAAACAGGCGTTCAATCTCTATACGATGGGCTTTTCTTCTCCCAAAAAGAAAAAACGCCTCGACGGCGCGCTGTGGGGCAAAAGCTTTCTGCTGGTCCTGATCCTGATGCTGATGGTCTATGCGGTCGTCTTTGCCTGTCAGAAACTCTATGATCTGGATCTCCGTATCATCTGGCCTTTCTTCAAGACCTTCAATCTGCTTCGCTTCGGTCAGTTCCTGGCTTATTTCTGGATCTTTGCCATCTTCTATCTTCTGAACAACAGCAAGATCATGGGAGGCATGCGCACGAAAGGTTCCTATTATACCGGCGCGAAGGGTTTCTTCTCCGACTGGTGGCGGAATCTGTTCGCGATGGCCGGCGGTCTGGTGCTGGTCACGCTGATCGAATATGTTCCGTTCTTCCTCGGGATCGGACCCGGCGCGGATGTGCTCTTCGGTTCGACCTTCGGCGGTCCTTTCATGTCACTGCTGATCCTGTTCGTACCGCAGGTCTTCGTTTTCAGCCTCTGGTGCACCTACGCCTACCGGCGTACCGGCACCGTCATCCCCGGCGCACTGGTCACCGCGGCTCTTGCCTGCTGGATCGTGACCGGCGGATCCTCGTTCCTGTAATACTTCATCAGAAGGACAAAACAAATGTCGAACATCATTCCGGTCGGTTCCGTTCACGACGACTTAGTCGCTGTCTACAGCGAACTGAACGAAAACCAGCTGTTTCATTATTATGAGCCAAACGGCGGGATCTTTATCGCGGAAAGCCTGAATGTCATAGAAAGAGCCCGGAACATGGGATGTGTGGCCGAATCCTTTCTGGTGGAACCTAAGTTCGTCAAGGATGTCGAAGCCTGGTCTCATGGCTCTTTGCCGGACGGAACGTCTTTTGAGATCCCGATCTATGTCGCTGAGCAGAAGGCCATGTCCGAGCTTGTCGGCTATCATGTGAGCCGTGGTGTGCTCTCTGCCATGAAGCGGCCGGTACTCCCTGTTCCGGAAACGATCCTTCAGGATCCTGCCGCTTACCGGATCGCTGTTCTGGAAGCGGTACAGAATCCCACGAATGTCGGAGCGATCATCCGCAGCGCGGCAGCGCTCGGGATCGATGCGGTCCTTTTGACCGAAGGATGTTCCGATCCGCTCTACAGGCGGGCCAGTCGGGTCAGTGTAGGGACGGTCTTTCAGGTACCATGGACCTATTTGCCAAAGGCGATCCGTTTGGAAGAAGCCGGGAGCATTCGTTGGATATCCGAATACGATCTTCCTTCCTACCTGCGCTCTTTCGGCTTCCGGACTGCCGCAATGGCCCTCTCAGATAACTCAGTTCCTATCGATGATCCGGGCATTTGCCGGGAAGAAAAACTGGCCATTATTCTGGGGACAGAAAGCGATGGCCTGAAAGAAGAGACCATCCTTTCCAGCGACTATGTGGTCCGAATCCCCATGAGCCACGGCGTCGATTCCCTGAATGTCGCGGCCGCGAGCGCTGTGGCTTTCTGGCAGCTGCGCAGGAGATAAACCGTACTTATTTTGGTTATACAAATTACACAAAAGGACCCAGGACATTGAATATCCCGGGTCCTTCGTATTGTTCGTTTGTACGAATCTTTATTCAGGTCTTCTTATTTCTTGAATTTCTCTCTCGCGACATAGCTGGTGTGCAGCGCGTGATGAGCTTTCGGTCCGCCGTATCCGTCGAACCACTCGGAGTAAAGCATCTTCATGGCCTTGGATTCGTGAGACATTCTCAGGGTCATCGCCGCATCCTGATCGTACAGGGCTTTCGCACGGACCGCCTTCAGATCCACGGTATCGCGGATATACTGAGGCTGGATCGGCTGACCGCCGCCGTTGACACAGCCGCCCGGGCAGCACATGATCTCAATGAAGCCCCAGCCTTCGGGGTTACCGGCGCGAAGTTTGTCCATGACGATCTTCGCGTTGGAGATACCGGAAGCGACACACAGCTTCAGTTCCTGACCGCCGACAACGACAGTAGTCTCTTTGATTCCTGCAGTTCCACGGACTGCTTTGAGCTCCAGAGGCTCATTCGCGCCGTTCAGCCAGGCGTTCGCGGTACGGCAGGCAGCTTCCATAACACCGCCGGTCGCGCCGAAGATCACGGCAGCACCGGTGTCATCGCCCAGCGGATCGTCGAAGTCTTCGTCCGGAAGCGCGGTGAATTTCAGGCCGGCACGCATGATCATACGGGAAAGTTCACGAGTCGTCAGGGCCACATCGACATCCGGATAACCGGAAGCGGACTGGTCATCACGGCCGCATTCGAATTTCTTCGCGGTACAGGGCATGATGGAAACACTGAAGATGTCCTTCGGATCGATGCCGTTCTTCTCAGCATAGAAGGTTTTGAAGACAGCGCCTGCCATCTGCTGCGGAGACTTGCAGGTGGACAGATGGCCCAGCAGATCCGGATAGTACAGCTCGGCGAACTTGACCCACCCGGGTGAGCAGGAGGTGATCATCGGCAGGGTTCCGCCGTTCTTGATCCTCTGGACCAGCTCATTCGCTTCCTCGACGATCGTCAGGTCAGCGCCCATGTTGGTATCGAAGACCTTGTCAAAGCCAAGACGGCGAAGAGCCGCGGCCATTTTGCCTTCCACGTTGGTTCCGATCGGCATGCCGAAGCACTCACCAAGCGTCGCACGTACGGAAGGAGCGGTCTGAACGATGACATGTTTGGTCGGGTCGGCAAGCGCTGCCCAGACTTTATCGGTGTCATCTTTCTCGGTCAGAGCACCGGTCGGGCAAACGACGGTACACTGTCCGCAGGAGACACAGGGAACGTCATTCAGCTTCAGGCCGAAGGGAACGTCGATGTTCGTGTCGATACCACGAAGGTTGGCGCCGATGACGCCGACATACTGCTCATTACAGGCAGCGACGCAGCGACGGCAAAGGATACATTTGTTGTTGTTTCTTACCAGATGAGCGGTAGTGGTATCCAGCTCATAGACCGGTTTGAATCCGCCGAACGCATTCTCGTCTACGCCATATTCAAGGCAGAGCTTCTACAGTTCGCAGTTCGTGGAACGCGGGCAGCTCAGGCACTGTTTGTCATGGGTGGAAAGAATGAGTTCCAGGGTCGTCTTGCGGGCTTTCTGGACTTTGGCGGTGTTGGTCTGGATCTCCATGCCTTCCGCTACGGGATAGACACAGGCGGTGACCAGGCCGCGGGTCTGAGTCGCTTCGACGATACAGATACGGCAGGCGCCGATCTCGTTCTTTTCTTTCATAAAGCACAGGGTCGGGATCTCGACTCCTGCAGCGCGGGCAGCCTCAAGGATTGTGGAGCCCTTCGGTACGCTGACAGCAATACCGTTAACTTTTACATTTACCATTTCCATTCGTTTCAAGGCCCCTTTCTCACTTTTTGCTGATGGCTTTGAACTTACAGTTCGCCATACATGCGCCGCACTTGATACACTTGTCGGCATTGATCTTGTAAGACGGCAGCTTGTGTCCGGGTGCTACATAATCCGTCTTGACGATCGTGTTCACCGGGCAGTTACGCGCGCACATGCCGCAGCCGATACATTTGTCTTGGTCGATGGTGAAGGTCAGAAGGTCTTTACATACGCCGGCCGGGCACTTCTTGTCAACGACATGAGAGATATACTCGTCGCGGAAGAAGCGAAGGGTCGCCAGGACCGGGTTGGGTGCTGTCTGTCCCAGACCGCACAGGGAGTTGGTCTTGATATACTGAGCCAGTTCTTCCAGACGATCGATGTCTTCCAGGGTTCCCTTTCCGGCAATGATCTTGTCCAGGATCTCCAGCATACGTTTGGTACCGACACGGCAGGGAGTACATTTACCGCAGGACTCGTCGACTGTAAAGTCAAGGAAGAATCTCGCCATATCGACCATACAGTTGTCTTCGTCCATAACGATCATACCGCCGGAACCCATCATACAGCCGATCGCGGTCAGGTTGTCGTAATCCACTTCGGTATCGATCAGGCTGGCCGGGATACATCCGCCGGAAGGACCGCCGGTCTGGACCGCCTTGAATTTCTTGCCGTTCGGGATGCCGCCGCCGATATCGTAGATGATGTGCTCGAGCTTGGTGCCCATGGGGATCTCGACCAGACCGGTATGGTTGATCTTGCCGCCCAGAGCAAAGACCTTGGTACCTTTGGAGCGCTCGGTACCCATGGAAGCGAACCAGTCAGCGCCGCGAAGGATGATCTGAGGAATATTCGCGAAGGTCTCAACGTTGTTCTCTACAGTGGGAGAAGCGTACAGACCTTTGACAGCCGGGAACGGAGGTCTCGGACGAGGCTCACCGCGGTTTCCCTCGATGGAGGTCATCAGCGCTGTTTCCTCACCGCAGACGAATGCGCCGGCGCCAAGACGGATGGTCAGATCGAAGTCGAAACCGGATCCGAAGATGTTCTCGCCAAGCAGTCCGTACTCTCTCGCCTGAGCGATCGCGATGGTAAGACGTTTAACAGCGATCGGGTACTCTGCACGTACATAGACATAACCTTTGGTCGCGCCTACGGCGTATCCGCAGATAGCCATCGCTTCGATGATCGCGTGAGGATCGCCTTCCAGAACGGAACGATCCATGAATGCGCCGGGGTCACCTTCGTCAGCGTTGCAGACGACATATTTCTGAGGTGCCTTGTTGGGTGCGCACAGAGACCATTTACGTCCGGTCGGGAATCCGCCGCCGCCACGGCCGCGAAGACCGGATTTGGAGACTTCTTCGATAACCTGTTCGGGGGTCATCTCGGTCAGGACTTTACCAAGTGCGGCATAGCCGTCCATCGCGATATACTCATCGATGTTCTCGGGATCGATGACACCGCAGTTTCTCAGAACGACACGTTCCTGGGTCTTGTAGAATGCGGTATCGGAAAGAGCGATATTGCCGATATCATCAGGCTTGACTGCGCCATGATCGTCATAGACAAGACGCTCGACACGGCGGCCTTTCAGCAGGTGCTCGGAAACGATCTCGTCGACATCATCCGGGGAAACACGGCTGTAGAAAGTACCGTCGGGATAGATGATAACGACTGGGCCGAGTGCGCAAAGGCCGAAGCAGCCTGTGCGGACCAGTTTGATCTCTTCGGACAGGTCGTACTTTTCCAGAGCTTTTTCAAACTCTGTCTGAATGGCCATAGAACCGGAAGATGTACAGCCGGTACCGCCACAGATCAGGACTTGTGAACGAATCATAAATTGTTACCTCCCTTTATGCTTGTGCAGCGCCGATGGTGTATTCCGCAACAACTTTGCCGCCCTTCAGATGCTCCTCAACGATGCGTTTCGCCTTCTCGGGATTCATCTTGACGTAAGTCGTCTTTTCCTTGCCGGCTTCAAAGACCTCTACGACGGGCTCGTACTGGCAGATACCGATGCATCCGGTCTGGGTGACGGAGACCTTATCCGCAAGGTTCTGCTCCGCGACATCCTTGACCAGTTCGTTCAGCACCGGACGTGCACCTGCAGCGATACCACAGGTTGCCATACCAACCACGACTCTGGTTCCCTCTAACCCGTCGCGCAGAATGACTTTATCTTTCATTCTGTTTTTGATGGCTTGCAGTTCAGCTAGTGTTTTCATTCGTTTATTCCTTTCTTAATGAATTTAAGTTACATGTTTATGGCGGATTCGTCGTACTGCTCGCGCAGGAACGACTCGATCCACTGGATCACTTCAAAACTGGAAAGCGGGACATCTTCGAGAATCTCCCGAATCTGTCTGGTATCCAGTTCCACTTCACTTCCCGCTTTCGTATGCCTGAAGAGAAAATCCGTATCCGGATGTCCCTGGATCAGTGTCGTGATGGAACTGACGACATCCCCCAGCGGAGTGAAATCTATATGATCGGTATAAAAGGTCGCTGTCACTTTGGTTCCGTGATTCTCCGGATCCATCTCTTCCGTCGTCGATTCGATCGAAAGACTGCCGCCTGTCTGTTCACAGGCCAGCTTTAATAGCGGTACCCCCATCCCGACCTTTCGGGTCGTTCGGGTCGTGTAGAAAGGATCGATGACGCTTCGGACGATCTCAGGGCTCATACCGCATCCGTCATCCACGATCGACAATACAAGTTTATTATCCGTTTCATCGATCAGGATCTGGGTCAGGCTGGCACCTGCTTTCATCGAATTCTCGGCGATGTCCAGGATGTTCAGAGAAATCTCTTTCATAGCGACCTCAATTTTTCGAATAATCTTTGCCGCACCAACTGGCTGGAATAAGGCTCGTCGTCGATATCGAAATAATCGTTATCTTCTCTGAGCTGGTCCAAATAGTGCGCGTCGGAACTTACCATGATCTTTAAATTCTGAAGACCGTACTTCTCCACATAGGTTTCTTTGTTGGCGGCATCGTTGAGTTCCGCCATCCTAAAGCCCACATAGTGCGGAAAATCACCGAGGATCGAGATCGCGCCGTTGGCCTGCCGGTCGATATGCGCCGGATAACAGATGCCGCGGTATTTTGCTACCATGGCCGGTACCTCATCCAGCGGGATCATCGTCGCGTTGATCAGAAGATCCTCTTCCCTTCCGATGATCTCGTCGTTTTCGTCAAGGATCAGCTGTTCGCCAAAGACCTCTTCCCGGTTTTTGATCCGGATGCGCTTCTCATCCACTTCGTCGTTGAACGCAAGCGCTTCCTCCAGTGTTTCGAACAGACAGACCACATGGATATCTTCCGCGGTCGTCAGTTCCATTCCCGCTACCGGTACGATCCCATAGCGCCTGGCCGCCTTGAAAAAAGCCGGGCAGTTGCGTGAGGAATTGTGATCGGTAAGTGCCATTAATGTCACTCCGTTCAATGACGCCATCCCGGCAAGATTGTTAGGGGTGTTGTCATTGTCCCCGCAGGGAGACAGGCAGGAGTGAACATGAAAGTCGTAATAGTACCTTGTCATGCCAGCAGACCTGAAAGAATCACCGCGATCTCATATGCACTTTTGGGGCTGGACAGTACGTTGATATCCTTTGCTTCGGCCAATTCCTTCAGTTCAGTGCTGAGTTCAACGCCCTCTGCCAGGATCACACAGGCGGTATCCGCGAGGGACGCTACCGCGATCACATTGTTGTTGGACATGATCGTGATCCAGGCATTGTCCATCTGTGCTCTTCCCATGACCCAGCTCAAAAGATCGCCTATGTAGACTCCGTCGATCTGTCTGGATCCGTCAGGCAGCGCTACGGCCGTAAAACCGTGTTCCAGTAAACCTTCCACGTTCATTTACGGTCTCTCCTTTCCAAGGATCGGGCATTTTTCCAGTGTCACAGTCCCCTTGACGATATCTTCCGCGAAAGCACGGCAGGAAGGGGCTCCGCAGGCACCGCAATCGATTCCCGGCAGGGTATCCTTGATCTTGTGGATATCCGCCATCATCCGCATGGACTGTACGATGCTGTCCGACAGCTTGTTGATCGGCTTGTATTCAGGCAGCTCGTCAAACAGATACATCTCGGGGATATACTGTTCCTCTTCCGGTGTCAGGAAATTCTGCGTGACCGGCAGAAACTGGCGCAGGCTCTGAAGCCTTGCCTTGGCAATAAAGGGATTCTGAACGGTCAGAACTCCTCCGACACAGCCTCCGGGACACGCGTTCAGCTCAATGAACTTCACTGAAGGGATATTCCCGTTCTCGATCTGTTCCAATACATTGATGACATTTTCGATCCCGTCAGCTGCCAGATAATCTTCGTTGAACAGTGCCGTCGCTTCTCCTCCGGAAGAAGCCCAGCCGATCCCGACCATACCAGATTCTGTAGAGACCTGTACATCGTTCTCACGGGACATCTCCCCGATCAGCTGGAAATAGATATCGCTGATCGCTACGACTTCATCTACCTGCGACTTATAGTCAGCGAAGCCATTCTTGACATAACTGACCTTAGCCGGGCAGGGTGAAATAAAGCAAACACCGATCTCTTCCGGTTTCAGCTCCGGATGTTCTTTGAGCGCTCTTTTACGGGCAAGTTTCGCAGCGACCTCCATAGGCGGAAGCATGTGCATGATGTTTTCCTGAAGGGACGGGAACCGAAGCTGTATCAACCGGACGATCACCGGACAGGCCGAACTGATCACCGGTCGTGCGATCCCTTCCGCTTTCAGGTACTGGCGGGTATAGGCGGAAACAAGTTCCGCGGCTTTGGCGACTTCAAACACATCGTCAAACCCGATGCGTATAAGGCCGTCCAGGACAAAATCGACATCGTCCAGATTGTCGAACTGACCGTACAGAGAAGGAGCGGGCAGGGCGATTTTATAGCGGAATCTTTCCATGGAGGAAATCTTTCCGTGGATCGCTTTTTTCGCTTTGTTGCTGCACGTCCTGATACACTCGCCGCAATCGATGCATCGTTCTTCACAGATCACTGCATGTCCGTCCCGGATGCGGATCGCTTCGGTGGGACACCGGCGAAGACAGTTGGTACATCCGGTACATTTGCGTACGTCAAGCTGAACTGAATGTTCATAGGAGATATTATCTGCCATATCCATACTCCCATTCATCAGGTCAGATTGACTTTCATTCGAATGGTCGTTCCGACTCCAAGTTCCGTTTCGATATCGATCGAATCGGTATAACGTTTCATATTGGGCAGACCCATTCCCGCGCCAAAACCGAGGGAACGGATGTTATCCGGCGCTGTGGAATAACCTTCCTGCATCGCCAGGTTGATATCTTTGATGCCGGGGCCGCGGTCGGCAAGGATGATCTCAATACAATCCTCATGAACGATCACATCGGCATCGCCGCCATTGGCATGAATCACCATGTTGATCTCGCCTTCATACATCGCGATCGAAACACGGCGGATAATCTCAGGCGGCAGCCCGAGCTGTCTGAGATTCCTTTTTATAGCAGTCGACGCTTGGCCTGCGGAGGTGAAATTCTCACCGTCCACATCGAAATGAAAAACCAAGGCGTCAGGCATGCTTGACCGCCTTTCCGCACAGACCATTTACATAAAGGGTCCCGCAGGCATCATACATACGCATTTCTGTTGTCATCAGAACCAGTCCGTTGTCCTCCGCCAGATGGATCATTTCAAGATTCGGCCGCTTGGATCGTACGAAAACGATACAGACCATGTCCATCATCTCGGCCGTACGAATGACCTGAGGATTGACAAGTCCGGTAAGCAGCACCGCCTGATCCTTGACATAAGCCAGAACATCACTCATCATATCCGAGCCGCAGGCTGAATAGACATGTTTGTCAAGCTCGTCCGGGCAGCAGAGAAGTTCCGCGTTCAACAGTCGCTGAATGTCACTGATTTTCATAAAGATCAATCCATGTATTTGGCCAGGATCCCGGGAACATCCGCCTTGGTCAGACGTCCGAAGACATCTTCATTGACGGTCAGTACCGGAGCCAGGCCGCAGGCGCCGATGCAGCGGCATGCTTGCAGAGAGAATTTACGATCGGGAGTACATTCGTCGACATCGATCCCCAGTTTCTGCTTCAGCTCTTCCAGTACATCGCCGGAACCTTTGACATAGCAGGCGGTTCCCAGACATACGGAGATGTTGAATTTGCCTTTGGGTGAAAGGGCAAACTGAGCATAGAACGTGGCGACACCGTAGACTTTCTCCAGCGGTACATCCATACCGTTGGCGATCATCTGCTGAACTTCGATGGGAAGATATCCGTAGATATCCTGCGCCTTCTGCATAACGACCATCAGATTGCTCTTGTCGCTGCAGTTCTCAGCAATGACGGCTTTCAGCTGTGCTTCCTGCTCAGGCGTTCCCGCGAACGGGAGCGTGCTGATCTTCTTTTGCATAAGCTAGATCCTCCTAAACAACATTTTACGTAACGTGTGTTTCAGTTATAGAAACGCACTAAATCACTCTATATTATAGCAAGACTTAGGTGCGTTTTCAACAAAAAAATGACAGAGCCCGATAAAGAATTATCAGGCTCTGTCCGAGAAAAACCGATTTGGTTTATCCCTGAAATACGATCGTTATTTGATGGGTTCGAAGTCCGCGGCACCGTGTTTGCAAAGCGGACAGATGAAGTCCTCCGGCAGCGGATCGCCTTCATAGATATAGCCGCACACCGTGCAGACCCATCCTTTCTTGCCTTCCGTCTGCGGTTTCGGTTTGACGTCCGACTGATAGAAGTTGTAGGTCATCGTTTCAACATCGGAAAGGACCCTGGCTTCCGTCACGGAGCAGATGAACAGGCCGTGAGACTCAAAGTCCACATACTGTTCGACCTTCAGTGACATGAACGCGTTAATGTAGCGCGGCAGGAAGGCCAGGCCGTTGTCGGACTTCAGGAAGTCGAATCCATCGAACTTATCCGCGTTCCTTCCGCTCTGGAATCCGAAGCGTTCGAATACGCTGAACGGCGCTTCCTTGGACAGGCAGTTGACGTTCAGGATGCCGGTCTGCTTCACCACATGATAGGAATAATTCTTCTTATTGATGGCGACTGCCACGCGGTTCGGATTGTCGGTGAGCTGCGTGACCGCGTTGCCGATCATGCCGTTATGCTTCTTTCCGTCAAAGGAAGTGATGACATAAAGGCCGTAGCCGATCTTGAACAGCGCTTTCAGATCATTCTTGTTCGCTGTCTGCGGATCTTTGGCGATATATTCAGCGCACAGCACATCCGCCAGATCATCCAGCTGTTTCTTGGATTCATCGGACAGCGCGGATTTGATATGGACGACCTGCTCCAGGATCTTGATGTTCTTGCTCTTCTCGAACATTCCGGTCATGATCTTGGCTGCCTGCGCCGCCCATGAACCATTCTCGATCAGGGCAACGGTACGGTTCTGGAATCCGTGCTCGACCAGACGGGTAATAAAGTCGCGCATGAACGGATAGATCTCCGCGTTGTAGGTGGTCGTCGCCAGGACGATCTTCGGATAGCGGAACGCGTTGGCGAGAGCCTCTGCCATATCACATCTGGCCAGATCGTTCACCACGACCTTCGGGCAGCCGGCAGCTTCCAGCTTGGAAGCCAGCAGTTCGACCGCCTT
>JAFZQZ010000027.1 GCA_017620135.1 Bacillota bacterium | reverse complement strand
TTTCCGGATCAAACCGGGGACGGCGCTTGACTTCGATGCTGTAGCCCACACACGGGACGCCGTGATCCGCGCGGCCCGCCCGGACATACATCGTTCCGAGCTTCATCTCCTCCTGCTGATCGATCTGTTCTTTCGTCAGCTCCACGAACTTCAGCGGGAACGGAAGCCCCGGCGCGATCATCAGAAGGCCTTCCACGACCTTCCTGAGCCCTTTCGGGCCGATCAGCGTCACGGGATCCGTACGGTCGCAGTTGCCCATGGTCATCAGCAGGCCCGGAAGCCCGCTGATATGATCGCCGTGATAGTGGGTGAAGCAGATATAATCGATATCCTTGAAGCTCCATCCCTGCTGGCGAAGCGTGATCTGGGTGCCTTCACCGCAGTCGATCAGGATCGAGGTCCCGCCGTAACGGACCATCATCGCGGTCAGCCAGCGGTACGGGAGCGGCAGCATACCGCCGGTCCCCAATAAACAAACATCAAACATAGGTGATTCCTTATTCAGGATTTAGGCTTCGATCGTAACCGCGCCGATCTCTTTCATGGCTTCACGGTAGGCGGCGACATAGTCCAGCACTTCGTTCATTTCCAGCGTACGCTCATTCGAGGTAAAGGTGAAACGGACCGTCACGCTCTTCTTTCCTGTCAGTGCCTGATCCACATAAATACCGACCAGATCCATTGATGCCAGATGCTCGTTCGGGATGTTTCCGATCACGCGTTCGAACTCGCTGTAGGGGACTTCCGCGTCTACGATGAAGGTGACATCGGAGGTGATGGACGGGAACCGGCTGGGCTCACGGAACTGCGGCAGGATCTTCGCCAGCGGATAGATCTTATCCATATTCAGTTCCACGGCCACAGCGGCCGCTTTCTTCTCGATCTTCGCGGCCACGGTAGGATGGACCACAGCGATCAGACCGACGGGATCATCGTTCAGAGAAACGACGAAGCTGTTGTAGGGATGTGCCCATTCCTTGACTTCCGACTCATCAGCCGGACGATAATTAAACTTCACACCTTTGACTTCCGCGGCGATGGATTCACAGATCGCTTTGGCTTTCGCGACCATGGATCCTTCCTCCGCCTTGCGTCCGTAAAGGACAGCGCCGAGGTGCTTTTCCTCTTTCGCAAGCTTGTCCTCGCCGACAGCCGGTACGACCGAACCGATCTCAAAAATGCTGTAGGAAGGCTGATAGCCCTTGTTCTTCAGCGCGACACAAAGCAGCGCCGGGATCAGCTCTTCACGAATGGTATCGATATCCGGAGAAACGGAGTTCACCAGGTGGAGCTTGCCTTCGTTCGAAAGACCAAGCTCGCTGAGGCGTTTACCGTCGTTCCAGACATAGGTATGGACCTCGTGCGCTCCGTAGGTGAAGGCCAGAAGGTTCTTCACTTCGCTGTGCAGGCGGTGCTCCGGGGTAGGTTTCATGGGATAAAGGGCCATCTTCGAGGTCTTGATCTCAAAGTTGTCATATCCGTAGATTCGGGTAATCTCTTCGATGATATCCGCCTTGATGGTGACATCCTTGGTGGCGCGCCAGCTGGGTACGGTCACGATGAAATCCTTGCCGTCACGTTCCAGTGTGAATCCCAGATGGCCGAGGGTCTTCTCGATGCGTTCTTCCGAAATGTCGATACCGGTCAGACGGTCGACATACGCCTTATCGAAGACGATCGTACGGACCGGATAATGCCACGGATAGTTGTCCGTCAGACGGCTGGTGACTTCGACCGAAGGATCGATCTCCATCAAAAGTTTTAAGTAACGGGCGATGGCGGTGGTCGTCATCTCCGGATCCAGGGTCTTTTCATAACGCATGGAAGCGTCGGTACGAAGACCGATCGCCTGCGCAGTCTTTCTTACGCTGACCGCGTTGAAGTTCGCGCTCTCCAGCAGGAAGCTGTCGGTATCCTCTACGATCTCGGATGCCAAACCGCCCATGACGCCCGCGACGGCTACCGGTTCACCGTGGGACTTGATCATCAGCATTTCCGGCTGAATGGTCCGTTCCTTGCCGTCCAGAGTCTGGAAAACGGTCGTCTCAGGCAGATGCCCGACTTCGATCGCGTCCACTCTCTTGTAGTCGAACGCGTGCATGGGCTGACCCATCTCGAGCATCAGATAGTTGGTCAGGTCGGCTAAAAGGTTGATGCCGCGCATACCGCAGCGGAACAACCGGATCTGCATGTTGACAGGCGACTGGTTTTTGGTGACATGGCCGAAGGTCATGCCGGAATAACGATAACAAAGCTCCGGATCCTCAATACTGATCGGAACTTCCGGCAGATCCTGATAGACAGACAGATCCTGCACGGGAAGCGGACGAAGTTCTCTTCCGGACAGTGCCGCGATCTCGCGGGCGATGCCGTAGTGTCCCCACAGGTCGGGACGGTTGGTCAGGGATTTATTGTCGACTTCAAAGACGACATCATCGATCTCATAGATCTCCTTGATATCCTTGCCGATCGGCAGGTCTTCCGGCAGTTCCCACAGACCGGAATGATCATCGGAAACACCGAGTTCCTTCTGTGAGCAGCACATGCCCTGGCTCTCATAGCCGGCCAGTTTGCGGTCTTCGATCTTCATGCCGCTGACGCTTCCGCCCAGCTTCGCGACCGGCACCTTCATGCCGACTTTTACGTTCGGCGCGCCGCACATGATCTGCCAGACCTTGTCACCGGTATCCACGGTGAGCTTATGCAGCTTCTTCGACTCGGGGATCTCTTCCACGGTCAGGATCTGACCGACGACCACGCCGTACGTGTCCGTTCCGATATGTTCGATGCCTTCGACTTCCGCCGTTCCCAGGGTGAACTGATGGACCAAATTATCCAGATCGATCCCGTCCAGGTTGACAAAATCACGGATCCAATTCATTGATAAAAACATAATCTATATCTCCTATCCTTCGTCCGTTTGATTTACAGTGTCCGGAACTGATCCAGGGCTTTCAGGTTGCCGCTGTTCAAATAACGGATGTCGCTGATGCCGAATTTCATCATGGCAAGGCGTGTTAAACCAAGGCCAAAGGCAAAGCCGGTGTACTTTTCGGGATCGATGCCGCCCATTTCCAGGACGTTCGGGTGGATCATGCCGCAAGGGCAAAGCTCGATCCAGCCGCCGTGCTTACAGGTCGCGCAGCCGACACCGCCGCAGAACGGGCACTGGATATCCAGCTCAAAACCCGGTTCGACGAACGGGAAGAAGCCGGGACGAAGCCGGACGTTGATATCCTTCTGGAAGACTTCGGAAAGCATGGTCTTCATAAAATAGATCAGGTTCGAGATCGAGATGTCGGTATCGACCATCATGCCTTCCATCTGGAAGAAAGTAGTCTCGTGGCTCGCGTCTACCGCCTCGTTGCGGAAGCATCTTCCGGGGAAGATCGCCTTGCAGGGCGCGCCGTATTTACGAAGAATGAAGTTCTGCGCCGCTGAGGTCTGTGTTTTTAAGAGTTCGCCGTTATCCAGATAGTAGGTATCCTGCATATCACGGGCGGGATGATGCTTCGGGACATTGACGGCTTCGAAGTTGTCGTATTCGGTGACGACTTCGGCGAAGTCCTCCACCGCGAACCCCATGCTGGAGAAGATCTCTTCGAGTTCTCTCTGCACGATCGTGATGGGATGAAGCGTTCCCAGCGGGCTCTCGCAGGGCAGGGAAATATCGTAGCGGACATCCTTTTTCAGCTTCTCCGCCTCGATCTTCTGCTGCAGCTTCTTTCCCTCTTCCGCCAGCTGCCGGGTCACTTCGCCCTTAAATTCGTTCATATATTTACCCATTTCGCGGCGCTCTTCTTCGTTCATGTCGCGCATGGATTTCATGACATCGGTAATAAAGCCTTTCTTGCCCAGAAACGCGATCCTCAGTTTCTCCAGTCCTTCGGCATCCTGTACGGCTGCCATCTGTTCCTGGAACCTTAGTTTCAGTTCTTCGACTTTGCTGTTCATATGGTCTGTCCTCTCTTCGGTCGTTTTAGTCAAAACTAATAGGATATTATACCAACAAAACGCCGAAAAATCAAGGATTTTCAGCCTCTGCGCGGCTGTGGAATCCTGACAGTTTTCTAAGAAGAAACTTGCATTTTGCTTGTATCTATTTCATAATATACATAGTCCGTCATTACTCTTCTGGTGAGGTTATCTACCTATGACTTACGAAATGATTTCCGGCTTTGCCGATGAGATCTGCCCGGACTTTAACGATCAGCTGGACGCCCTCAGCCGCATGGGCATCAAATACGTATGCATCCGGTCGGCGAACGGGAAAAGTATCGCCGATTTCACACCCGCAGAGGCGGAAGAAGAACTTCTGATCCCTCTCACCAGCCATCATATCCAGGTTTCTTCCCTGGGCAGCCCGATCGGCAAGATCGGGATCGAGGATGAAGCCGCCTTTGAAAAGCAGCTGAAGCAGCTGGAAAATCTCTGCGGAGTCTGTCGTTCCCTTAACTGCCGCTATATCCGGATCTTCAGCTTTTATATGCCGGAGGGAAAGGATCCCGCGGAATATTCCGATCTCGTGATCGAAAAGATGAAAAAGTTCGTCAGGATCGCCGAAGAGAATCGTATCGTCCTGCTCCACGAAAACGAAAAGGACATTTACGGCGACACCGGCTTACGCTGTCTCGAGATCCTTGAGAAAATAGATTCCTCCTATCTCAAAGCCGCTTTCGACTTTGCCAACTTCGTCCAATGTGGAGAAGATCCGGAAAAATGCTGGGAACTGCTGAAAGACTTCACCATTTATATCCACGTCAAGGATGCCCTTTTCTCCAACCGCGAGAACGTTCTGGCAGGTACCGGAGACGGGATGCTTCTGCCTATTCTGAAAGACGCCTTTGAAAACCAGGGCTATCACGGATTCCTTACCCTGGAACCTCACTTGTTCGCCTTTATCGCCCTGAAAAGCCTGGAAAAAGGTGGTCCGAACGATGTGACCGTCAAAAACCGATACGCCTCCGGAGAGGAAGCTTTCGAAGCCCAATACAAGGCGCTTTTAAAGATCCTCTCCGAGATACATTAACGGAGGAAAACTGTCATGCTGAAAGCCTGTGTGATCGGATGCGGCGTGATCTCTCAGATCCATATTCCCGTGCTCATGGGGATGGAAGATGTTCAGCTCGTCGCGGTATGCGATATCGATCCCGCGAAAAAGCCGGACCTTCTGGAAACGATACATTTTTACACAGATTATGAAGAGCTTTACGAAATAGAACACCCGGATGTCGCGCACATCTGTCTGCCCCACTATCTGCATTACCCGGTAAGCAGGTTCTTCGCGGATCACGGCGTCCATGTGTTCTGCGAAAAGCCGGCCGCCCGCGACGCCTACGAACTCGAGCAGTTCATCGCGGTCGAGGACGCGCATCCGGAACTCAAAATGGGTATCTGCTTCCAGAACCGTTTCAATGACACCTCGATCAGACTGCGTGAGCTCGTCGCAAGCGGCGAGTACGGGAAGATCCTCGGCGCCTTTGCCGCCAACCCCTGGCAGCGTGATCAGCAGTACTACAACAACGGGACCTGGCGAGGTGACTTCAAACTGGCCGGCGGTGGATGCATGATCAACCAGGCGATCCACCTCATCGACCTGATAGGGCTTGTCTGCGGACCAGTCAAATCATTAAAAGGCATGAGCATGAACCTGCTGGATCTTGCGATCGATGTCGAGGACACCGCGGTCGCAAAACTCGACTTCGAAAACGGTGCCCGCGGCGTATTCTTCGCCACCCTGGCCAACAGCTACAACGCCGGACCGTTCCTGGAAATCCGTATGGAAAAGGCGATCTTCCAGTTAGACAGCCGCAAGCTCTACCAACTGGATGAGAGCGGTGAGCGAAAACTGATCGTTGAAGACAAAGCCCTGGAGGGCAGCAAATTCTATTACGGCTCCTCTCACGGCCGTCTGATCCGGAAATTCTATGATGCGATCGAGCAGGATACGGATGATTATGTCCACGTAAAAGATGCCCGGCTCTCCAACCAGGTGATCGACGCCATTGTTCGTTCGGGTGTGATCGGCAAGGAGATCCTGCTTTAGTAAATAAACAAAGATTTGTTCAAAGGAAATAATAGCTCATGTCAAACCCAAACCAGCCACAGCAGCCGCAGAGCCTGCGCCGTACGATCAATACCGGCCTGAGAGCCCAGAACAACAACTATGATAAGATCTGGTACGCGATCAATTATGGCGCGTACAATACTCTGCACGACACACTGGAATTGGGCGTCAATTCCAAGCCTGATCTTGAACGCGAGTTTAATGATCCGGCGGAAGAAGCAAAGGCGATAGAGGAATATAAAAGAGACAATCCCAAGACCTATTTTTCTCCCCAGGAGATCCAGGAACTTCATGTGCCCACGAGCCGAGCACACATTGATGACGTAAGCAATGTCGGACGGCTGCTTCGCAACACAATGCAGACTGAGGAAAGGCAGATCAGTACGATCGAGGAAGAAAACAGCAGGTTCTTTGAATTGGGGGTCGTTGGAACCAAAGTCTGCCACGAACTGGGCAAATCTTACCGCGCATGGCAGGATAAGCTTCGTGAAAAAGATCCGAATGATCCGTATATCAAAGAAAAAGCTGCCTACCTGATGTTCTATGACACGAGCAGCCAAACAGCTCTGCTCACCCGTGGCTATAAAGAATATCAGCAGCGCCAGGCCATGAATCTGGAGAATTCCCAGACGGATCTCAAAAGGCAGAATTCGATTTTCAAAGACGCGGAAGCCCTCAAAAATATGACAATGGGCGAGTTCTGCAGCAAGGCCATGATGAGTTCCGAGCAGCAGAAAGCGTTTCTGGAAGGCAATCAGCTGAAGAACCTGAAGGTAACGAAAGATACCAACGCTTATGAGTTTTTCCGTCAGTCTGATCGGGACTTTAAGATCAGCAAAGGTGAAGAACAGGAAAAAGATCCCAAAAAGCTCGATCAGCAGCTGGCAAAGGATGCCTTCAGGCTGTACCGCAAGGGAATGAGGAATTACCAGACAGCGCTGGGCCGGGACTTTGGACGGAGCAATCTTCCACCTGCAGATAGGAAACTGGTGGATGAAGGTTCCGAGTTCTTTGAAATGCTCAACTATAAAACTCCCAAACCGATCCGAGAATGGGCAGAGAATGAAGGCGAAGCCATGGTACGGGAAGACCGGGTGCAGAAGATCAATGACAGCTACCGGGACTTTTCCAAAGTCATCCAGTCCAAAGAATCGATCGGGATCACAAATGACGAGATCCTCTCCCCTTCTTTTCAGAAAAATCCTTCCAAAGACAAATTCGATCAGTATCTCGCGAAGCATACCGGTGAAAGTGTCCGACGATTACCTCCCGACCAACAGCGCAAGGCGCTTGCCAACGCCATGGCCTGTGCTTCGCTGAAAGATTCCGGCAAACCTTATGATATCGATACGATCCACACCTGGGGAAAACAGATCATGAAAAAGAATGCTTTCCAGGACCTTAAAGATGTGGAAGTCGCCCGGTACCTTTTCAATCCAGGCACAGTGAACAACGCCCGTTACAAGATCGTGAACGATCTCTACGCGGTACCGAAGGAGAATCAGCGTGCTTATCTGAACGAAATGAAGAGCCTGTCACAGACCATGTACAGTGCCAAAGGTGATTCCAAAGAGTACAAGGCTATGGCGTCCTATGTGAAAGCGATCGGCGATATGGACCCGGACGACCCCGGACTGCACGACAAGCTTCTTTTAGCCAACGAGAAGCTGCGTGGCGCCATCAAGATATACGCCAAAGGAAAGAAAAGCGTTCGTACTTTCCAGGACGGACGTGATAAATTCGACAACTGTCTGGATGCCCTTTCCGTCATGAATAAGCATGTCCCGGGAATGAAACAGGACGCGGACGAACTGGTAGCCAGGACGAACGAGGTACGAAAAGCCAAACCGGGACAGAAGGATTTCGTGGATCTTGAAAACTATGGAGCCGAAAGAGCCAGAGAATCCCATCTTGAACGGCAGCTGGAAAGAACAAAGTCTCAGGTCCCGAATGAGAAACTGACAAACGACAAAGAACAAATCATGCAATTTTAATCTATAGCAAAAGAAAAAGACCCGGGTCGACCGGGTCTTCTTTGCATGAAATGCTCTTGCTTCGAGAAAAACTCAGGCCTCGACTTTCGGAAGCTTGGCGCGGTAAACAGCGAGTTCTTCGTCGGTCGGGATGTAGTCGTCCATCTGGCCGTCGTGGAATTTCTCATAGGCGACCATATCGAAGTAACCGGTACCGGTGAGGCCAAAGACGATGTTCTTTGCTTCACCGGTCTCTTTGCATTTGAGTGCTTCGTCGATCGCGGTACGGATCGCGTGTGAGCTTTCCGGCGCGGGCAGAATGCCTTCGGTACGGGCAAACATCTCAGCTGCTTCGAAAACTCTTGTCTGCGGGACGCTGACCGCCTCGATCAGGCCATCATCATAGAGCTGAGAAAGGATCGGGCTCATGCCATGGTAGCGAAGACCGCCGGCATGGTTCGGAGCCGGGATAAAGTCTGAGCCAAGAGTATACATTTTCGCCAGCGGGCACACCATACCGGTATCGCAAAAATCATACGCGTAGACTCCGCGGGTAAAACTCGGGCAGGAAGCCGGCTCGACCGCGATAATACGATAGTCTGCCTCGCCGCGCAGCTTTTCACCCATGAACGGAGCGATCAGACCGCCAAGGTTCGATCCGCCGCCGGCACATCCGATGATCATGTCCGCTTTGACGCCAAGTTTATCAAGAGCGGCTTTCGTCTCCAGACCGATGACGGACTGGTGCAGGAGCACCTGGTTGAGCACGCTGCCTAGTACATAACGATAGCCTTCTCTCGTCACAGCCGCTTCTACCGCTTCGGAGATCGCACATCCCAAAGATCCGGTCGTGCCGGGATGTTCCGCCAGGATCTTCTGACCGACTTGTGTGGTCATGCTGGGCGAAGGAGTTACTTCCGCGCCGTAAGTACGCATGACTTCACGGCGGAACGGTTTTTGTTCATAGGATACTTTGACCATGTATACTTTGCAGTCCAGGCCGAAAAATGCGCATGCCATGGACAGGGCAGTCCCCCACTGGCCGGCGCCGGTCTCGGTGGTGACGCCTTTGAGACCCTGCTTCTTGGCGTAGTAAGCCTGAGCCAGTGCGGAGTTCAGCTTATGAGAACCGGAAGTATTGTTGCCTTCAAACTTGTAATAGATCTTGGCCGGTGTTCCCAGCGCTTCTTCCAGACGGTACGCGCGGCAAAGCGGTGACGGGCGGTACATCTTGTACATAGTGCGGATCTCTTCGGGGATCTCAAAGAACGGAGTCGTGTTGTCCAGTTCCTGCGCGATCAGATCGTCGCAGAAAACGCCGGCCAGTTCTTCGGCGGTCATGGGCTGAAGTGTTCCGGGGTTAAGCAGCGGAGCCGGTTTATTTTTCATGTCCGCTCTTAAATTGTACCATGCCTTCGGCATCTCGGATTCTTCCAGATACGTTTTGAACGGGATCTGTTTTTCGATTGCTGACATTTTTCTGTCCTCCTTGTTTTTTGCCGGTCTTTGCCGGCTTACTTTTTTCTGACCGCCGGGCCCTGTGCCCGCCTGCGGCCTTTCTTCGGGAAGGACTTTATGAAAACAAAAAATCCTGTCCCAGTAGTTTGCTGGGACAGGATATCTTATCCTGTGGTGCCACCCGGCTTGATGCTCTCACATCCACTCAACGCATCCCGGGAAGCCTTTTTCTGCAGCGCCTTGCTGCCTTTGACGCATCCCGTGAATGCCGACTTTTGATTACGAAGAGTCCAGCTCCGTCTCCCCTACTCTCTGATGATTTCGGTTCGCCCTCCGAAGGCCATTCAGTCTGATGTTTGACACTGCCATCCCACCACCGGCAGCTCTCTGTGGAAAAACGCTTCAGACCTACTATTCTTCTTCAACGGTTTAACGCATTATAGCATTGTTTTTTCTTTTTTGTCAAGTATACAATTTTGCCGTTTTGTATGTGCGCTCTTATCGTTTTTATAGCACAGTTTTACAAAATTACTTCAAAATGATCTTGACAAAGTTCTTTTTGCCGCGTTTGACGACGATACCTATACGCAGCGCGTCCGCTTCGAAGGTCGCGAAAGGATCCGTGACTTTCACACCGTCGGCCTCGACGCCGCCCTGCTGGATATTCCGGCGGGCTTCACTGCGGGAACCGCAGAGACCACCCTTCTGCATCATGGTGATAATGTCCATCTTCCCGTCCGTCAGATCCGCTTCCGTGATCTCCGCTTCCGGCATGTTCGCGGCAGCCGCTGCGCCGGAGAACAGTCCACGGGCTGTTTCCTGCGCTTTTTTCGCTTCTTCTGTGCCATGGACCATTTCTGTCAGTTCGAATGCCAGGATCTCTTTCGCGGTATTCAGCTGGCTGCCTTCCCACTTCTCCATCTCATCGATCTTTTCCAGCGGAATGAAGGTCAGCATACGGATGCACTTAAGAACATCCGCGTCACCGACATTGCGCCAGTACTGATAGAACTCAAAAGGTGTGGTCTTGTTAGGATCCAGCCAGACAGCGTTGCCGGCCGTTTTGCCCATCTTTTTGCCCTGGGAGTCGGTCAGCAGGGTGATCGTCATCGCGTGTGCGTCTTTACCCAGTTTGCGGCGGATCAGCTCGGTGCCGCCCAGCATGTTCGACCACTGATCGTCGCCGCCGAACTGCATATTGCAGCCGTAGTTCTGGAACAGGTAGTAGAAGTCGTAGGACTGCATGATCATGTAGTTGAACTCGAAGAAGGAAAGACCCTTCTCCATACGCTGTTTGTAGCATTCCGCGCGCAGCATGTTGTTGACGGAAAAGTGCGGTCCGACTTCACGCAGGAATTCGATGTAGTTCAGATTCATCAGCCAGTCCGCGTTGTTGACCATCTGTGCTTTGCCTTCACCAAACTCGATAAAGCGTTCCATCTGGTGTTTGAAGCATTCCGCGTTGTGATCGATATCCGCGCGGGTCAGCATTTTGCGCATGTCCGTGCGGCCGCTGGGGTCGCCGATCATGGTCGTGCCGCCGCCGATCAGCGCGATCGGTTTGTTGCCGGCCATCTGCAGCCGTTTCATCAGTACCAGCGCCATAAAGTGTCCGGCTGTCAGACTGTCTGCCGTGCAGTCAAAGCCGATGTAGAAGGTCGCCTTGCCGGCATCGATCATTTTGCAGATCTCTTCTTCGTTCGTCCACTGAGCGATCAGTCCTCTCGCACGAAGTTCTTCGGAAAGTGTCATGGTATGTCTCCTTTTGGGGAAATAGATTAAAGAATAGAAAAAGCCCGTCCATACAAAGGACGGGCATATAGCCGTGTTACCACCTTCATTTACAGACTCCTCACAGAGCCTGCCTCCATGAGATACGCGTTTTACCGGATATCTCTGCACCTTTCTACGGTGTGCTCTCCGTCGCAGCCTACTGGCCGGGAGCGTCGTCATGATGATTTTCGCCTGCCCGCGTTCGGTGCGCAGCTCGAAGAGGTATTCACTGCAGTACCTTTCCGCGCCTCTCACCGACCGGCAGCTCTCTTTGGCTGGTTCTCTGCAGCTACTTGTTCTTGTCATAGCCTTTTCTATTCAATTGAAGGGATTCTATCATATCTGGTCCTGAAAGTCAACCGCCTATGCAAGAAACAGGTTCCACAGGAAAACCGTCGGAAGGGAAAGCAGCGTCGAAGTGATGACCAGTTTCGTCGCGAATTCGGATTCCATCCCGTATTTCTCCGCCAGAATGCTGGTGGTCGCGCCGGCCGGCATCGCTGTCAGGATCACACTGACGCCAAATACCGTCTCGCTGATGGGTAGAAGGCGGCAGATGCACCAGAAAAGAAACGGCATGATCAGCAGCCTGTGCACGCTGTAGATCAGTACGGTCTTGTCCCAGAAGTGTTTCAGGTCGATCCTCTCAAGGATCATCCCGATCACCATCATAGAGAGCGCAGTGTTGCATTTGGCGACGGTCTGAATAGGCGTAAAGATCATGTCCGGCAGTTTAAGACCCGTCACCATCAGGACGATCCCCAGCGCACAGAAAATGATGCAGGGATGAAGGAGGACCCGCTTGATGGCTGCTTTTCTGTCGTTGACGCCGGAGAACATTGCCAGGCCGGAGGACCACATCATGATCCTGGTAGGGATCAGATAGACGCTGGCCAGCGCCAGTCCCTCCGCTCCATAGATCCCTTCCGCGATGGGATTGCCAATAAATCCGGCATTATTGCAAAGCGTCGCGTACTGCAGGCACTTACGTCTTCCTTCCGGCTGACGACGGTACATGATCTTTCCATAAAGCAAAGAGATCAGCTGAATGCCCGTCGCGATCAGCAGGATCACGAGATAGGGCATCAGGCTTTCCCCGTCTGTTCCGTTCTGGAATGCCACCAGAATATTGCAGGGTAGCACTACATAGATGACCAGATCGGTCAGGTTTTTCTGTCCCTGTTCTCCAACCAGGCCGATTCGTTTCACAAGAAATCCGAGGGCTACCAGAGAAAAGATCGTGATCTGGAGCGATAAGATGGTCAGCAAAGAATGATGCCCTCCTTCCATACACATTTTATGGCAAGTATACCATAGGTGTCTTTTGTTTGCAAAAAGATATCAGGCTTTTCAAAACAATGAACTATTTCTCAACTTTTTCCGCTTCTTTTATGATTTTCTGATGTAATCCTTTATTTTGGCCTTCTTTACGGCTTGCTATTTTATCTCTGTCTTGCCAAAATGAACTACCACTAACTAAAGAAGGAGGATCATCTATGTTCATTGAATCCATCACCGAGGAAAACCTACAGCAGCTCGTCCAATTGATCGCCAAAGTAACCCGTGCCATTGAAAGAGCTCCGGAAGGAAACCTGACTGTCCGACAGAAAGGTCCCTACTGGTACTATCGTATTTCTTCAGGCAAGAGTACTGAAACCTGGCATTATATCAGGCAGTCAAAAGAAGATTTTGCACGAGCACTCGCGCAGAAAGGTTTCAGACAGGCTCAGCTTAAAGATCTGATAAATGAAGAATTGATCGTACGAAAAGTCCTTTCGATGAAAAACCGCCATCCTATCACCTATCTGGATCAATATCTTGCCAGACCCGGGATCCAATCACTTCTTATGAGAGAAGACCTCTGGAAGTGGGCTCACGAACCATATGAAAAACTGGAAAACCATTCTGAATCAAAAAACCACCTGTATTCTGAGGACATAAGCGTTCGATCAAAGTCAGAAGAAATGATCATTTCTTCTTTGGAAAAACATGGGATTCCCTATCGCTACGAAGCAAAAACTCAAATCGGCGCCAATTCATTCTATCCGGACTATACACTGCGCCACCCGGTATCAGGAAATACCCTGTTATGGGAACATTTCGGTCTCATGTCTGAGGATCGATATCGCAGCGATGCCGGCTGGAAAATCCAGCAGTACATTCAGGCCGGATATACACCTGGTATAGATCTCATCATCACATCTGAAACAACAAAATCACCACTAACTTTTCTGAAAATCGAACAGATCATCAAGTTTTACTTCGGTTGATCAGCCTGTAAGCATGTTCTATAGCAAGGTCCGGATGATTTTTTACATGGATCTTGCTACGGTCTGGCTATACAGTAGCAAGGTGCAGCTGTTATTCATGCATATCTTGCTATGGGTATAGCAAGGTTTCTAACATTTATCAACTTACCTTGCTAAATCAACCTGACCACTTAGCAAGATGAGGCCGTTTTTCGCCTTTATCTTGCTAACGCATTAGCAAGGTTTTGCCTTTTTCTCTGTAGGTCTTGCTATACGGGTTAAAAAGAATAGCAAGGTCCATCATTTTTCCCATCATATCTTGTCAAAATCGACTGGCAAACAATCGTCATCTGATCACAGGCATGGAAAAAGCCGGCCTCAAAGAGGCCGGCAGCTCTGCGTTTGATCAATTGTTTACCGCAATTGCGGACTGTTCAGTGGAAATCAGCGGAAATTCTGCTGATCCTGCTGGTACTGACTGTTGACTAGGTTCTGCGTGTTATGGATGCTCTGCATATTCTTTCTGAACAGGCTCTTCAGGGTCAGCTCGGCATTCGCGTCGATCTCGACGTTCGAGCGGCGGATCTGATCCCAGCTGATGAAGATACCGATACCGGTAAAGATCAGCGGGAATGCGATATCCGAAAGAATATCCCCGAAGCTCATCACGTTGAAGTACAGTCGGACAAACTCGCCGAATCCCATCCAGCCATATTCACGGCCGACCGTGATAAAGACCACTGTCAGTTCCACGACGATGACCATGAGCAGCGAAGCGATGATCACGACAGGGATCACAACACCTTTGGTCATCTTTCCTTTGAGGAGCTTATATCCATAGTAGGCAGCCAGCGGGATCAGCGCGTACAGCCAGGCGGAGATACGGTTTGCCAGCAGCATCAGCAGGACCGTCGGGATCGAACCAATCAGCGCGCCGATGACCGCACCGATGATGCCCAGCGCGTAATTGCCGTTCAGCCGGTTGTTTTCTGTCGCCGCAAAGGTCTGATAGGACTGGTTTTCCACACAGTAGGCATGGACAGGGGCGTATCCTGCTACATAGGCCAGCGAGTCACAGTTCGGCTGACGGCAGATCGCGCAGGTCTGCGGAACGCCGATACCGTTCATACGGAAGGCATTGGTCAGCTGCGTAAGCGCGGTACCAAGCCGGTTCCAAAGATCCACTCCGCCGCCGCTGCAGGTGAAAAGCACTGTCGTGATGTCAGCGCCCTGATAGCTCAGATACCCTAAAGATTTCAGGCTTTTGCGCAGCTCTTTAAAGGATGCGTTCGGGATCTTGCCATCGATCTTAAAGAAAGCTGTCACACTCTTCAATTCTGATTCCGGCGCATTGCCTTTTGCCGCCGGTTTCAGTGTCACGGGATAAGACTGGAACTCACCGAAGGCAAGACCTCCGGCGACGATCATGCTCTGGTTCTGGGCGGTGCTTAAAAAGTCCTGAAGTGTCATAACCATATCCTCCTGAAATGTTCTATTCCTGGTATGAAAAAAGGCCTTGGAACTTCCAAAGCCTTGATTTAATGCGGATGACAGGACTTGAACCTGCATGACCTTGCGATCACTAGAACCTGAATCTAGCGCGTCTGCCAATTCCGCCACATCCGCATGTGTTCCATCGCGTAGCAGACGCATCATGGGAACAGATGGTATAATACCATAAATGAAGAATAGTGTCAACCGGTTTTTTCGAAAAAAAGCCGTGAGCCGTATTGCGCGCATTCACAAGGGATGATACAATGAGAAACAATCCCAAACAAAGCAATTCCAGGCACTTCCGGCCCCAGGTCGGCTATGCATTTCCTGATCCTTCCGGCCTTCGGCCGGCCATTCTATTTCGTGAGGTCCTCTATGCATTATATCGATTTTCACTGTGATACGCTCCTGATGTTCGGAAAGCCGGAAACATCTCCCGACGCTCTTTATCAGAACGACATGTCTGTCGATCTTCTGCGTATGAAGAAAGCGGAATGCGGCGCGCAGTTCTTCGCCACCTTCATGCCGCAGCCCGAATGGATGAACGGCATGTCCGACGAAGAATTCCGCCAGAAGCTTTACGCGGGCCTCATGGGTTCCATCACCCGGCATCCGGATATGATCGCTTTCGCCAAAAACTATCAGGATTACGAGAAAAACCGCCAGAAGGGTCTGATGAGTGCTTTCCTCACGTTTGAGGACGGGCGTATGATCGACTGGAAATTCGACAATCTGCAGAAGTATTACACTTTAGGCTACCGGCTGATCACGCTCACCTGGAACTTCGCGAACTGTTTCGGTTATCCCAATTCCCAGGATCCTGAAGTGATGGAAAAAGGACTGACCTCTTTCGGCAAGGAGGCGGTCCAGCAGATGAATCAGCTGGGGATCATCGTCGATGTTTCCCACCTTTCCGACGGTGGATTCTGGGACGTCGCGGAGATCTCCCGTAAACCTTTTATCGCGTCTCATTCCTGCTGCCGCGCGCTGACACCCCACACCCGAAACCTTACGGATCCCATGATCCGGGCTCTTGCGGAAAAAGGCGGTATCGTAGGCATCAACTTCGCACCGGAGTTCGTCGGTTACGGTATTCATGATAGAGTAAGCTCCGTCACCAGGATCTGCGATCATATCCAGCATCTGGTCAAGGTCGGCGGTATGGACATCATCGCCCTCGGATCCGACTTTGACGGCATCAGCGGCGAGCTGGAAGTTGCCTGTCCGCCTGACTTCGCGAAGCTCTACCGGGAACTCCTCCGCCGGGGCTTTTCCGATCAGGACATAGAAAAATTCTCTCACGCCAACGCGGAGAGAATTCTCAAAGAAGTACTATAGGTTTTTCAGAAAAACATCCGTTTCACAAAGATCTCGATCCCGATCGCGACCAGAATGATCCCGCCGGCCAGCGTGGCCTGGCGGGAATATTTCATTCCCACCTTTTTTCCGATCATCAGTCCGAAGAAACAGATCGCCCAGGTCACGACTCCGATCAGTCCGGAAGCGGTCAGTGCCGCTCTGGTATGATAATCAGCGATCGTAAATCCGACAGACAACGCGTCGATAGAAGTGGCAATGCCCTGAAGAAGCAGTGTTCCGAGGCTTCGTGCCGCGTGAGCTTCCCTGCTCATCTCTTCTTCTGTTTTCGTGCGCAGCTGTGTGATACCTTCGATGATCATCTTGCCGCCGATGTAACCAAGAAGTCCCAGCGAGATCCAGGGGATGAACCGCTCGATGACACTGAAGGTCTGGGCCGCTTTACTAACGAAGACCCAGCCGATCATCGGCATCAGAAACTGAAATCCAGCATAAACTCCCGAGATGAACATCATCCGGGAGTGTTTCATTTTCGGTTCTGAGAGGCCATCGGCCAGCGAGACAGAAAACGCGTCCATCGCCAGGCCGATCCCCAGCAGAATGCTGTTAAAAAAGAACAGGAATCCCAGTTCCATTTTATCCCTGCAAGAGCTCAGACAAAGCTTTCAGAGCCGCTTCTTCATCGGACCCTTCGGCCAGGATCTGTACTTTGTCGTCATCTGTCAGGGCCAGATAGGTCATTCCCATAATGCTTTTCGCATTGACCGTCTTCCCGTCGATGCTCACATGGATTCCCGATGCAAACTGACTGGCTGTCTGGACGACCAGCGTAGCAAGTTCAAATTCACGCTCATTGGCGTTCGCGACAGTCACTTGTGTTACCTGCATTTTGTTCTTTCCTCTCCTTAAGTTCTTCTGAGAATTGGATGATTTTTTTCAATCGGTGATTCACACCGGATTTGCTGATCGGCGGATCGACCAGCGCGCCAAGCTCCTTCAGCCCCATATCCGGGTATTCCATCCGAAGATTGGCTATATCGATCAGTTCTTCCGGCAGCGTATCAAAGACACCCTGATCCGTCAGAAACCGGATCGCGTCGATCTGGCGAACCGAAGCCCCCACGATCTTGCTGATATTCGCGGCTTCACAGTTCACACGGCGCTGAATGTGGTTTTTCACATCCTTCTCTACCCGGACGTTTTCCAGTTCCATGAGCGAGAGCGGCGCCTTAATGATCCTGAGTACATCCACGATGTATTCCGAATCCTTCAGGTACAGCACGTTGGTCACCCGTCTGGTCCCTCGTCTCGTCCTCTCCAGCATCCCCGGATCGACGTCGAAGGAAGAAAGTATCTCCTTCAGCCGGTTCGCCTCCCGGGCATGGTCGCACAGAAACTCTATATGATAATTCTTGGTGGGATCGTTGATCGACCCGCACGCAAGAAACGCGCCTCTCAGGTACGCCCGCCGGCAGCAGGATCTTTGCAGCATCCTGTCCGGCATATACATTCCCGGCTGATGGGAAGCGTTCTCCTTCGTAGAACGCTGGTTCCCCTGCGGGGAACGATGGTTCTCCTTTAAGAACCCGCATTCGCGGAGGATCTTCTTTACATTCGTTTCCCCCTGGACCCTGAGCTGATAGCCTCGCACCCGGAGACCTCCCATCCCGATCCTGCGGCACACGGTCGGCCTTATATGAAACAGTCCGACAAGAAGCGATTCTGTTTTCAGGATAAGCGCTTTATGATCGCTGGACACGTCGATCTGCCAGTCACTCAGGCTGATCTTCGCTCCATCGGCTAAGATCGCCGAAAGTTCCGCGATCTGACAATGGCGTGCCTTACTCATATGGAGACTGAGTTCATCCTTGACTTTCGTGGAAAACGACATCAGATCCGATCCAGCCCGTCCGGTGACAGATACCGGATCTCCGGTTCCAGCTGAACGCCGAACTTCTCCTTTACCGTTTTCTGAATATGACGGATCAACGTGACGACATCCTTACATGTCGCTCCGCCGCGATTTACGATAAATCCGGCATGTTTCTCGGAAACCTGCGCTCCGCCGATCGTATAGCCCTTCAGCCCGGCCTGTTCGATCAAAGCGCCGGCAAAATATCCTTCCGGTCGTTTGAAAACACTTCCCGCGCTCGGCAGTTCCAGCGGCTGTTTCGCCTTACGCTGTTCGCTGAGCTCTTTCATTTTTCCTTCGATCTGCTCTTTGTTTCCATAAGAAAGCTGCAAAACCGCGCTGACACAGATCCAGGATTTATTCTGCAGGACACTCTTGCGATGACCGAATTCCATCTCGGTCTTATCCAGATGACGGACCTTGCCTTCGTAGTCCACGATCGTCACTTCCTGGATCACATCTTTCAGTTCGCCGCCATAGGCGCCTGCGTTCATATAGATGCCGCCGCCCAGAGATCCGGGGATCCCGGAAGCAAACTCCACGCCGGTCAGACCGTGGGAAAGCGCTGTTCTCGCTAACGATGTGAGTGTCACGCCCGCTTCCGCCACGATAATATTGTCCTGTACTTTGGTCTGCTGAAAATACTCGCTGCTCATCCGGATGACGGCTCCGCGGAATCCTTCGTCCGCGGCCAGAATATTGCTTCCGCGTCCGATCACGATATACGGAATATCCATATCTTTCAGAACGTCCATCGCCTTGACCAGCTCTTTGACGTTCTCCGGAGCGACCACAAAATCAGCAGGACCACCGATACGAAAAGTCGTCAGAGAAGACAGCGCCAGGTTTTCCACGACATCGATACTTCCGATCGCCCGAAACAGCCTGTTTCTGAGGATATTATCACCCATATCGAACTGAAAGTTCATGCCCTGTCCTCCCTTCGATGTAATATGCAAAACAAGGTAACAAAGTTATTATAATCTGATTGACGGGCAAAAAGCAACCATCTGCTCATGGTCATTCATCCGATTTATGTCTCATATTTATCCAAAAGTTCATCAATATTCACTATTTCCGTCCGAGTCATAGAAAAAAGCCTTCAGAGAAGGCGGAAAACCGCTTTTTCTGAAGGCTTTGATCGTATCCGGTGATGATCAGCTGATCTTGCCAAGCATTGCCGCGCCGATGACGCCTGCGTCATTGCCGAGCTTTGCGATCACGACCTTGGTACGGGTCGAACCGCCGTAAACGTTATCAGCCAGTTCTTTCATGATGGGATCCAGCAGCTTGTCCTTTTGCGCGCTGGGGCCGCCGCCAAGAATGATGTATTCCGGCTGGAACACATTGATCGTATTGCCAAGGCCCAGAGCCATATAGTGCGCGTATTCCAGGATCGCATTCTTTGCCGCTTCGTCGCCCGCGTTCGCGCAGTCGAAGATATCCTTCGCGTTCAGCAGGGAAAGACGTCCGCCTTCCGCATCGTTCAGTGTGGAAGCAGGATTCTGAATGGCCCATTTCTTACCCATGCGGATCATTCCTGTCGCAGAACTGTAGCACTCCCAGCAGCCTTTACGGCCGCAGTTGCACTGAAGTCCGTCCGCTACAATGACCTGATGGCCCATCTCGCCGCCGCCGAAGAAAGCGCCGGAGAAGATCTTGCCGTCGATGATGATGCCCCCGCCAAGGCCGGTGCCGATCGTGATCGTAATACAGTTCTTATGGCCTTCGCCCGCACCGAACATCGCTTCGCCTAGGCCGGCAACATTCGCGTCATTCTCGATATATACCGGGACAGGCAGCAGTTCTTTCATAATGGGTACGATCGCGACATTGCGGAAATCCGCAAAGTTCGCCGAGAAATAGACGATCCCGTCCGCCGGGTTGATAGCGCCGGGGCAGCCGATACCTACGGAATGAATATCCTCAAAGGTATAGCCCTGATCTTCGACCAGCTCTTTGACCAGTGAGGCCATGTCCTCGATGATCTCACGGTTGTTTCTTTCCGCGCCGGTAGGGATGCTCTTCTTGCAGAGGATCTCACCGTTTTCCGTCACAAGAGCCGCTTTGATCGTGGTGCCCCCCAGGTCGATGCCTGCATAAATCATGATGCCTGTCCTCCTTTAGTTTTGCAGATCTTTCTTCTGCTTTTTTCTTTTTATACTTTCATTGACGCGGTCACGAAGCTCCTCGGCCGCGTTATAGCCCATTTTTTTCTGACGGTGATTCAGCGCCGCCGCCTCGATGATCATCGCCAGATTACGACCTACCATGACCGGTACCTGATACAGTGCCACTTCCGTTTCCAGGATCGTCATTGTCTCAGTCGTCAGTCCTACCCTGTCATAAAGTTTGTCGGGGACCCATGGCTCCAGCTGGACGACCATATCGATCGTCTTGTTGATACGGACCGCCTGTACGCCGTACAGCTCTTTCACATTCAGAACGCCTACCCCTCTCAGCTCGATCAGGTTCCGGATCACATCGACGCCGCGTGCCATCAGCTCATTTTGTGAAGTCTTATGGACTTCGACGATATCATCCGCGATCAAACGATGGCCGCGCTCAACGAGTTCCAGCGCCGTCTCACTTTTCCCGACGCCGCTTTCTCCAAGGATCAGCACCCCTTCACCAAAGACATCCACCATAACGCCGTGCATGGAAATGCGAGGGGCAAGTTCATCCGTCAGATACTGGATCAGTTTGGAGGCAAATCGGCTCGTCGCCTCCTGCGTCTCCAGTACCGGGGTCGCGTACTTCTCGGCGATCCTGACAAAGTCTTCATCGATCTGGTCCGCGACGCCTCGGCAGACGATCAGGCACGATATATTTGTACTAAAAAGGCGTTCCAGGATCCGAACCCGTTCTTCGTGCGTGAGAGACTGCAGGTAAGAATATTCCACCTTCCCGACGATCTGTACACGGGAAGGCTCAAAATACTCATAAAAACCGGTCAGCTGAAGCGCCGGGCGGTTGATCTCGGCATTCGTGACCTCCCGGCCTTGAAGCAGATCCTCGGAAGTGACAACACGCAGTTGAAACTGCTCGGCGAGTTTTTTCAGAGATACAGAATTTCCCTCAGCCATAGCCACCTCCCTGTCACATTTTTTTCAACTACATTTGAAATCAATTTTAGCACGCGCCGACATTTAGTTCAATAGCTATTCATCGAATAAAAACAAAAAAATCCGACGCTCGGCGGCTCCTCACCGCTCCACGTCGGATCCTGATATCTTTACAGCTCGCGGATCGCCTTCAGGCACTCATCCAGCCACTGGCCTTCGACTTCTTCGATCTTTCCGGCATCGACCTTTTCAGCGATCGCGGGATCGATCGGCAGCCGGCCAAGCACTTTCAGTCCATTCTTCAGCGCTACCTCTTCCAGATGGCTCTCGCCGAAGATCTTGATCTGCTTTCCGCAGTCTGGACAAGTCAGATAACTCATATTCTCAACGATACCGAGAATCGGGATATTCATCAGTTTCGCCATCTTGATCGCTTTGGTCACGATCATCGAGACGAGGTCCTGCGGAGAGGTCACGATAATCAGTCCGTCGACCGGCAGAGACTGGAATACAGTCAGCGCCACATCACCGGTTCCGGGAGGCATGTCCACCACGAGAACATCAACATCGTGCCAGACGGTCTCGCCCCAGAACTGTTTCAGCACGCCGCCCAGCACGGGGCCGCGCCATACGACGGGATCCGTCTCGTCTTCCAGCAGCAGGTTGATGCTCACCATATCGACGCCGCCGCGGCTTTTCGCCGGAAGCATACCCATGGAAGAACCCATCAGCTGCTCATGAACACCGAAAGCCTGTGGGATCGAGGGGCCGGTGATATCCGCATCCAGAATACCGGTGTGAAGTCCCTGCTTCTGCAGCATGGAAGCGATCAGGCCGGATACCAATGATTTGCCGACGCCGCCCTTGCCGCTGACGACACCGATCACTTTCCCTACGTTGCTGTACGCGTTCGCGGGCTCCAGCAGGCTGCCCGGATCACGGGAAGCACAGTTCGCGCTGCAGGTCGAACAGTCGTGGGTGCAATTCTCGATCGCAGTTTCCTGCATGTTCTTTTCGTCACTCATGTTTTTCTCCTTTAGTTATCTTCAACCATCGCATGGTTTTTCAGGTAGTATGACCAGGTTTCATATCCGTCGACTGTCAGGTGAATACCGTCAAAGGTCGACTCATATTCCAGGAAACCGTAATCGCTCTCAAACAGGCCAGCGATATTCAGGAATACCGTCCGGTCTCCGTCATCCAGCGAAGCGAGCATGTAATTGTAAGAGCGGATCTCATCGTTATTGAAGTCCGGGTGCTCAGACCAGTATTCCGGGGTCACGTAAGCATTCGACATCACATAGACGATGGCGTCCGGCTGATAGGTGCGGACCAGATCGAGAATGTCCAGAAAATCCGAGAAACAGGTATCAGCACCCATGCCGATGTTGTTGATGCCGCAGCAAAGATAGACCTTACCGTAATTGCCGGAAGAAAGAACGCCCGGCAGCGCTCCGCTTTCCAGCAGGCCGGCGTTCGAGATACCGATCTGCGCGTAAAACGTCGCGTTGCGGATCGTTCCGTATTCGGACAATCCGACGATCCGTGAATCGCCGATAAACAGAGCGTCCGCGAAATAATCGTCATCGACGGATGTCATGACCAGCTCTCCGGACGGAGCAACATCTGAGGACTCCTCCTCCGTCTCACCGCTTTCTTCTTCCTCGGATGATTCTTCAGATTCCTCAGATTCTTCTTCGGATGATTCCTCCTCCGACGATTCTTCTTCGGAACTTTCCTCCTCAGACGACTCTTCTTCAGAGGACTCTTCGATCGATTCCTCTTCGCTGCTTTCTTCTGATTCTTCCTGTGAAGTTTCAGAATCTACTTCTGATTCTGTTTGTGACTGCTCAGAGCTTTGTTGCCCCGGGTCGTCTGAACTTTCCTCCGAGGATTCGTCTTTCTTTTCCGAATCGTTCTTTGATTCGTCTGGTCTTTCGGACTTTTCCAAAGATTCCGCCTTCGAAGACTGTTCAGAAACAGAATCGATGTGCTCAGAAGATTCCTGATCCGAACCCTTTCGGGATTCAGCCGGAGAAGATTCTTCCATGTTCATCTCAAGAACGACGGAACTTTCTTCTTCCATTGCCAGGACTTTTTTGTCCTGCATGATCAAAACCAGCAGTCCAACCCCGGCGATAATCAGGATTCCGAACACGACCAGTGACAGGATCTTTTCTGTCCCGGCCTGTAATTTCCATCCTTTCATATGCAATCCTTTTTTACTGTTTTGGCGTGTATGATTTCATCTTCCGTTCGGCCAAGTAATATACAGCCATGTATTATACGCCATTTTCGCCAAATACACAAGAAAAATATTTTCTTCTTGACATTACCGGGGCCTCATGATATACTAATCAGGCTTTTATCAGCAAAGACATATGGCCCCTTGGTCAAGAGGTTAAGACATCGCCCTTTCACGGCGGTAACGTGGGTTCAATTCCCGCAGGGGTCACTTTTGGTGCCATAGCCAAGCGGTAAGGCAAAGGTCTGCAACACCTCTATCATCAGTTCGATTCTGATTGGCACCTCATCAAGTAAAAGGAGCCGTAGCAAAATGCTATGGCTCCTTTTTTCATCCTGAATCTTGCAGCGATAAAGTCCTCAGGCTGATGGGAACTTTTCACGAAGTTTGGGGATATCTTCCTTCCGGATCCATTCTTCGGAATATCCGCAGTAACCGCAAACATACCGATCCACTTTTACAGCACTGAAAATCGTCCATCCTGTCGGAATGTTGTTTCCGGATCCATAAGCGCCGGAATAACCTTTGACAAACAGAATATCCATACTGCCGCATTTCGGGCAGCGATGTGTATTTTTCATGGCTTTTCCTCTTTCAAAAACTCTTTCTTCTGTCTCTTCGTTTCAGCAGTCTTTCAGGTTCCTTGACAAAGCTTCTGACAACACTTCCACAGTTTCTGCAAACCATGTGATACAAGGTCCTGCCTCCCAGTTTGTTGCTCGTTGCAGAAACCGCACCATAGCAGGACTGAAAGGTTTCGATCATCTCTTCCCCGCCGCAGTAGGGGCAGCGAAGAACAAATTTGTCTTTATTATAGTCAATCATTGTGACCTCCTTCATAAGATTATACGGATATTCTATCACCAGCAAAGTGCCATCCGCATGATCGTAGCTAAGAAGGTCTGTTTTCACGTCTAACCGGTCACGAATTTGTCTTCAGCATAGCCCGGTTATCGATCACTTCAAATCCGTATTTTCTATACAGGTCATGAGCGGTTTTTGTAAGCAGCAGGCCTCTGAGCTGTGCATATTCCGGCGACGATACGACATAGGATACCAATGCTTTTCCCAATCCGTTACCCCGATACTCTTCGTCGATGATGACATCGCACAGATAATATGTCGTGGCATGGTCGGTTATCACTCTTGCGAATCCTACAAGCTGATCCACACCATCAACGAATAACCCGAAACAGTCCGAATTATCCATCGACTTCCTGATTTTCTCCACCGAACGCGAGGCTGCCCAGTATGTCATCTTCAGAAGTCTTGCCACTTCTTCTGCCTCTAGTTTTTCCTGACCTTCAACGATTCTGTAATTCACGGTTTTTCTCTTTTCTACTCAAACTGTTTATAGATATGCTTGAATTTTCCGCTGACCGGATCGGCCTGCGGCGGAACATCGGAATGTGTGACCTCGACCGTCAGCCCTTTACTCTCGAAGAAGTCTAGCAGGTCATGTCTGGCCTGTTCAAAAGCCTCGTCCGGTTGATCCGATACCAGTCTAAGTTCCACTTTCGAAGGAGATCGTTGTACCAGCTGGAAGCGGCGGATCGCTTTCACTTCCTCCAGAACCTTATACAGTGACATCGGAGCGATGCGAATGCCCTGATCAAATTCCAGGATGTCATCCGTTCTTCCTTCGATCTCCAGCCACCGGGTGGTCCTGCCGCACTTGCATTTCTCGTTATGAACGATCACCCTGTCGGTCAGTTCATAGCGGATGAAAGGCTGGATGTAATTCGATAAATTGGTGATCAGAACTTTGTCGGACATTTCGCCGTACGGCACAGGGGCATTGCCAGCATCCACCGGTTCCACGATCACCCAGTCCTCATTGATGTGCAGATGCTTTTCTTCACACTCACAGGCGATCTCGCCGCCCTCGGTACAGGAATAATGTGTCTGGACATAGCAACCGAACTTCCGCTTAAGTTTCTCCCGGATATCGTCGGTCAGGAGCTCGCCGCCGGTGATCACGACGTCGGGATGGATGTTCAGTTCTGCAAAGTCGGCAAGGAGGGCAAGGTTGGAAGGATAACCGCTTAACATCGCAGGCTGGAAATCATTCAGAGCCCGGATGATCTCCTGCTCCGGCGCGTTTACATCGACCGTGATCTTTGTCTTTTGCCGCGGCATTTTCAGTTGAAGGTATCGGGACATCCCACAGGCAAGATAAAATCCGTAATCCGCAAAGACGCCGGCCGTTTTCTTTCCGTGCTTCATAAACCTTTTGAAGTCTTCTTTTCTGGCAAACGTCCGGAATGCCGCTATGGCGGAAGAAACGTCGATGCTCTGCTGATCATACAGGACGATGGCCGGGTTCCCGGTCGATCCTGATGTTTTAAAGATCAGATACTTATCGTCGATCATTCTCCCAATGTGATCGAGATCCTGCGTAAAGCCGTCGATCTGGTCCATCGTGATCCCGCGATCCGTCAGCACATCGTCAAAATGTGCCATCAGTTCAGGCTTGCTGACGGGCGGGAGATCTGTCAGAGAAAAGTCATCTTTTATATCCGCGTACCGTTTCTGATAGAACGGACTATTTTCTCTGGCGTATCTGACAAGAGAAAGAAGCCGCTTTCTCTGTACGGCTTCGATCTTTTCTCTCGACCAATGATCTCCCCGGTAGGTCTGGAGCATTTTACTAAGAAGGGACATGGGTATCATTCTCCGAATGTTTTTCAAGATAGGCAGTGAGCTCTGCGGTCAGCTGGGGCCGTTCAGCGGCATCGTATTTTTGCAGCATGAGCTCTGCTGCTTCCGTCCTCAGCATACCCTGTTCCATCAGGAAACGGAGCATCAGTTCGTTGTTCCAGGCCTTCTTTTCACAGGTCCGGTACGTCTGCCGTATGTATTCGGTATAGTTTTCTTTCCATGGCTCGATCTCCGGCATGCCGATCTGTCTTGCGACCAGGAAGCCTTCCACTACCCTCTTCTGATGACGGGGCGGCAGGGCTTCCGGAGGACCGAGAAAGATGGGCTTGTCCAGGAATGGCATGAACTCAGCGCAGGCAGTGGCCACGAAGGGATCCTCTTCCTTTGCTCCATCCGTTGCGGCTCTGGAGAAGGTTTTCACGCTCTCAGGCACATAGATCACCTTCACCGGCGCTTCGGAAAAAGCCCAGGGGCTGACCTCTGTGACCGTTTCCGGGATGTCGTAGCGAACACAGCACCGTCCGGGAGGATACGCGATGAGCTTCTGTCCATCCCGGCTTAGGATAACGCCATCCACGACTGTATAACATCGTGACCGAGCCGATGGCACGAACTCCCGTAATCCGGTGCAGCCGGAAAAAACATTTGTATTTTCGATTCTGTCGGAATATGTGGCACGTGTCAGTCCCGTGCAGCCGGAAAACGCGAATCCGCCTATTTTCATTACACTGTTCGGGATATTCACGCTGGTCAGATTCAAGCAGCCGTGAAAAGCGTTCGAATCAATCTGTCGCAGGCTTTCAGGAAGGGTCAGGTCCGTCAGCGCTTTGCAGGCCAGAAAAGCAGTGTCCCCGATCCGCTCAAGTTTCGGGGGAAAACTGATGCTCTGAAGGGCCATACAGTAGCCAAAGGTCTGGTGGCGAATCTCGGTCACCCGAGCCGGAAGCTCGATATGTTTCATGCCCCAGCAACCGTAAAACGCCTGTTCTTCGATCGTGGTGACCGTTTCCGGCAGGAACACATTGTTAAGTGCTCTGCAGTTCGTGAAGGTCTGGTACTTGATTTCGGTGATCCCCGATGGGATCATGACCCGGAGCATTCGCTCACAGCCGTAGAAAGCCTTGCTGCCCAGAGAGACCAGGCTGTCCGGCAGAGACACATATGTCAGCTCCCGGCAGTCCATGAACACCAGGTCTCCCAGTTCCCGGATCCCTTTTTCCAGTATGACCAAAACCAAATGGATGCAGAAATGAAAGGCCATTTCGCCGATGCGTTCGACACTTCCGGGAACGGTGATATCCCTTAGTCTTGTGCAGCGGGAAAAGGCTCTGTCGCCGATCTCTCTGACGCTGTCCGGAATATTGACCTCCGTCAGGCTGTGACAGCCTGCAAAAGCGTTGTCGCCGATGACCGTGACCTCTTCCGGGATGCTGATCTTCCCGCCGGGTCCGTGATAGGCGATCAGAACTCCGTTCTCTATTTGAAAATCAGACATAGGCTCGTTCCGTTCCATTCTCGTTCAGTATTTCGCGGATCCTTTCGAGCGCCAGTCCTGGACTGGACAGGACGGGTCTGCTGATCCCTTCCAGATACGGAAGGACACAGGTCATGCTGCCCTGCGCCAGAACGATGACATCATTCGTTTTTTCCGCTTCTTTGATCTTTTCCAGGATCTTTTCCGGCGTTCCTTCAGAAAGATACGGTGTAACCTCGACCTTTTTCCCGGCTTTCGCCGCCATTTCACGGATCAGGCCGGTGCTTGGCTCTATCGTGACAGCCGCGGTCGCGACGAGTGCGATCTTTTCACCCATCATGACCGCTTTCTGCATCATGGGTTCATCGATCTTCAGGTATGGGACCGAAAGCATTTCTCTGGCCACCGTTCCTGCTCTGCTTACCGAAGAGCACTGGCACATGATGAGCTCTGCACCCATTTCCTGGGCCGTCTGCGCATAAGTACAGATGCGTCTGATCACGCCGAGCGTGATACGTCCGTTTTTCTTTACTTCTTCCAGAAGACTGTCATCGATGAGATTGATCATTTCCACGTCCGGCAGCATCTCGTCAAACAGTTCTTTGAGCTGTCCGACCAGTCCTGTGCTGGTATGGATGACAGCGACCTTATATTTCTTTTCCATTTTTCTCTCTCTTTACAGCGCTGCGAAGATCGCGGCGCCTTTTGAGTCCATCCAGCGAAGGAGCAGTAAATCGATCCCGCAAAGGAGCACGGTCCAGATAGCAAGATACAGAGCCGCTCCCAACTGGTAACCGATCAGCAGATACAGTCCCACGGGAAGGATGCTCGCGAACCAGCCGCCGAACAGCGCGATCGCGACCGCGGCCGTCTGCTTGATAGGGACCAGTTCGCTGGTCCAGGTAAGTACAGGAAGCTTGGTTCCGATCACCGTATTGAAGAGGGCCGAAAAAACTGAGAAGGCAAGCGTCATCAGCACCAGCAGGATCCGGACAGCTACAGATGTCTTCAGGATAACCGCTCCGCAGATGGCGGCAAACAGCATGAGCGGCGCACTGAGGATCAGCTGGGAAACCATCTTCGCGCGCAGCACTGTCCCCGGAGAAACCGGCAGGGACTGCGGGATCCAGATGCTCTTTCCCTCCAGCGAGACTGCCGGAGCCGCGTTATCGATCATGATCGAAAGCATGAACACCATCGTGAGGATCAGCAGGGCTGACGTGTCCGGTCTCGCCGTAAAGACCAGATCCAGCACTTCGCAGATCTCCCCGCCTTTGACGAGCAAAAAGATACCGCTCGCCGGAATCAGCAGGACGCCAAGTCCGCAGTTGAGCATATAGTTCGAGCTGGACGTGAACCGGCCGAGTTCTTTCAGCACCAGTGCGGCAAGAGGGCCGCGCGCGCGATGTGTTTTTTCCTGATAGCGGACACGGGGCGCCGATGCTTTCGTCGTGGCGATCTTCAGGAAACTTCTCGAAAGCAGTCTCCAGATCAGCACGCACAGTACCGCCGTGACCGCCAGGAAGATGGCGATCGCCGTAAAATCGCCCTCACCGGTCCGTCCGAACAGGTAAATACCATAGGCTGCACCTTTGATCCGGCCGCCGTACGAAGCCGCGTTCGCGAGCAGATCCCTGATAAGATCGATCGCCTGGAAATAGACATAATAGTAAAGGCCGATGAACGCGATCGCGATCAGAGTGGTGACGATACTCTTGTTTTTCAGCTTCAGGCTGATCCTCGCGACCACCCAGCCGAGCGTCACAGACAACAGCATGACGATCACTGTGATGATCAGAAGCCAGATCAGTCCGCCCAGGATCCGAACCACGCCGGCACGGGTTATGATCCAGTCCACGATGACGGCAGGGATCGTCGCGACGGCGGAATACATGGCGCCCATGAGGAACACCGTGATCAGCCGGGAGATGATGATCGTACGGACCGGAATGGGGAGCGAAAGCAGCAGGTCGTTGTCTTTTGCCAGGTACAGACTGGAATAAGTGCTGAACACGCTGCCAAACGCACCGAGCACGATCGCGACGAATCCCATCAGCGTGTAGTACAGCCAGCCTACACCTGCAGCGTTCAGCCCTTCACACAGGCTCAGGGCCATCGCCGTGAACAGGCCGCCCATCATTCCGACCATCAAAACGATAAAGAAAACGATCCACAAAGCGACCTGCACCTTCGATCGCATGCGGTTTTTCTTCGCGTCATAAAAGTAACCGCGGAACACCTCCAGCAGTTGCTTTTTTATCAGAAATTTCAGCATTATTCGGCCTCCAGTTCCAGGAAGACCTCTTCCAGGCTATCATCGCCCTTCACCTCTTCCATCGTGCCGGCTTTGATCAGGCGCCCCTGCTTGATGATGGCGACTTTGTCGCACAGCTTCTCGGCCACTTCCAGTACATGGGTGGAGAAAAAGATCGCGCCGCCCGCGTCGCAGTGTTCCCGCATCATCTCTTTAAGCAGATGGGAAGCCTTCGGATCCAGACCCACGAACGGCTCATCCATGACGATGAGCTTCGGAGAATGGATCCACGCCGCGATCACGGCTAGTTTCTGCTTCATGCCGTGGGAGTAAGCGGAAATGGGCTGGGCCAGGTCGTTCGTGAGTTCTAAAAGGTCTGCGTATTTGCGGATCCTCTCCTGCCGCACGTCCGCCGGGATCCCGAACACATCCGCGATGAAGTTCAGGTATTTGATCCCGCTCATGAAATCGTACAGATCCGGATTGTCCGGAATATAGGCCAGCATCTTCTTGCAGGCAACCGGCTCCTCCATAACGGAATGGCCGTCGATCGTGATCCTACCCTCTTCGAAGCGCAGGATCCCTACGATGCTTTTCAGCGTGGTCGTCTTTCCCGCGCCGTTGTGCCCGATAAATCCGTAGATCTCGCCGGGCTGGATATGAAGCGACAGATCATCTACCGCTGTCTTTTCTCCGTAACGTTTAGTCAAATGCTCTATGATCAGCATGACGAATCCTCTCCTTACTTTTTCTCTGCCATCCGGATCATCTGCCGGAGATTGTTCAAACTGATCTGGCTCGCCAGAACAGGTTCTTCCATCCCTTCGAACTCGATCAGCACATCACCATCAAAACCGGACCGTACGATCAGGCTGATCAGGTCCTTCATGGGCAGATCTCCGTGACCCACGATAGCTCCGCGCAGATATCGCTGATGCTTGGTAGTCAGCCAGCTGCCGTTGCCCAGGACAGAGGGATCCGCGACAGTATAACCATCTACGTATTTTGCACCGATGGCATAGGGATCATTACGAATATAAAAGTCCTTCACATGGATTTCTTTGGCCAGGTCGATCAGCTCACTGGCCAGCACCATAGGATCCTCATCCACGCAGACCGTGTTGCCGATATCCATCGTAAGGCCGTAGTTTTCCCGATCCACAGCTTTGATCAGTTTGCGTACCCGGTCGGCGCCGTTCATGAAAGTCCCGTGGTTTTCAACGGTTACCCACATATCATACTGCTTCGCGTAATCCGCGAGCGCACGGGCGGCTTCCACCGCCTGTGGGAACATCGCGTCAAAGGCTTCGACCCCTACCTCGTCCCTTCCTGCCATGACGGTGACCAGATCGATCCTGATCAGCGGCGCCTTTAAGGCGCGTGCCAATTCGATCTCCGCGTACAGGCGCTCCAGCATAACCGGGTATTCTTCCCGGCTCACCCGGGCTATATTGGAGCCGCAGCTGTAAGCGCCTATGGGCACCTGGTATTGTTCGGACAGCTCTACAAAACGTTTCGCCATTTCAAAATCCGGGGGTCCTTTAAACTCCGCCCCTTTGGGACCTTTATGCAGCGGTACCGCGAAATTCGCGATCTCGGTAGCTTCGCATCCCATCTCTCGCATGGCGGCAAATTCTTCCTCTACTGTCATCAGCCCTTTTCTCCAGGCATTCCAAAGACTATAGATACTCAATCCCGTACGCATGGTATTCTCCTTTCAGGAATGGCTTGTAAAATGAAGTATAGCGCATTCATCGCCGCTTGTCAGCAGTTTTCGCAGATTTTGTGCGGCAGGGCGTGGGGTCGTCCCGATGATATCGATAGTATTCATCCTGCGTATACCGTTATAAAAGAGAAGCATTAGACTTTCCCGGGGTTTCCATGTAGAATATCAGTGTCAGGAAACGCAGGCCATGAGATCAGCGTATATCCTGCTCATAAAGACTATCATAGAAAGAGGTATCATATGAATACAACATTCAAAAGAATCTTTTCCCTGCTTCTTACCGCCCTGATCATTTTAACGGCACTGACAGGGTGCGGTAATCGGGCAACGAACGTGAAACAGACAGAAGAAATGGATCTGACGAAGGATACCAATATCTTGGTAGTATATTTCACCTGGTCCGGGCATCTGCAGTCCATGGCCCACTGGATTGCAGATGAGACCGGCGCGGACATCGTCCGTGTGATCGCGAAGGAAGCCTATCCCGAAGACTACAACGCTACCGCGGACCGCGCGAAGAACGAGAAGAACGAAGGGATCCGTCCCGAGATCACCCTGTCTCTTTCCGCTGAGGAACTTGCCAAATATGACACCATATTCTTCGGGTTCCCTGTCTGGTGGTATGATCTTCCGATGCCCATGTGGACTTTCCTGGAGAGTGTCGATCTGTCCGGCAAGACTGTGATCCCCTTCTTCTCTCATGAGGGAAGCTCCAACGGAGCGAGCAGTCTTGACACATTGGTAAGCCTGGCGAAAGGAGCGGATGTAAAGAGAGATGACGTTCTGTCGATCCGCGGCGGAAAGGTCGATGCTTCCGAGGATACGGTCCGTGAATGGGTAAGAGGCCTGGGCTACGGGAAGTAAGGAAAAAGAGGGAATGTCAACTGCGATTTCAGTGAATCCACTATATATGTGATGGATAGTTTAAAAAAACGGCTCCGGTAGGCATTGCTGCCTTTCCGGAGCCATATCTTTTGATCTTTTTATTATCTTATGATTCCATCACTCTGCACTGCTCCAGCAGTTCGATGATCGGCAGGTGCTGCGGGCACGCGCCTTCGCACTGACCACACTGGATACAGTCGCTGGCTTTGCCTTTGCCGGTGGTAGCGATCACATAGTCGCGTTTGCCGCCGTCCCAGGGTTTGAAGCTCAGAACACGGTTGCGTACCGCGAAGATCTCGGGAATCGGAATGCTCATGGGACATCCCTCCGTGCAGTAATGGCAGGCCGTACAGGGAATGGATTTGTCTTCGCTGAGTGCTTTCTGCGCTTTTGCGATGACAGCCTGTTCTTCTTCGTTCAGGGGCTGGAAGTCTTTCATATAGGAAAGGTTGTCTTCCATCTGTGCCAGGTTGCTCATACCGGACAGGACCGTGATGATGTTGTCCATACTGGCCACATACCGGATCGCCCAGCTGGCGTAGCTCAGGCCGTTATTCGCTTCATCGAAGACTGCTTTCACGGAAGGAATAGGATTCGCCAGAGCACCGCCTTTGATCGGCTCCATGACCGTGACCGGTTTGCCGTGCTTTTTACAGATTTCCCAGCACTTACGGCTTTCTACGCCCGGGTTCTCCCAGTCCGCGTAGTTGATCTGAAGCTGCACGAAATCCACTTCCGGGTGTTTGGTAAGCAGTTCGTCCAGGAGCGCGGCATCCGCATGGAAGCTGAAGCCCCAGTGTTTGACCAGGCCTTTTTCCTTCTGCTCCTGAAGGAATTCCCAGATGTGATAATCATCATAGTAATGATAGTTGTTGCGCTGAAGCGCGTGAAGCAGATAGTAATCGAAGTAACCGGCTCCCGTACGTTCCAGGCTGGTGAAGAACTGCTGCTTCGCGCTTTCTTCGTCATGGCAGTGCATCCAGGCACAAAGCTTCGTGCAGATCGTAAATCTGTCTCTGGGATAGCGATCCACTACAGCCGCTTTGAAAGCAGCCTCGCTGCGGCCTTCATCATATACATAGGCAGTATCGAAATAGGTACCGCCGGCGGCAAGGAATTTGTCCGCCATTTCACAGACCTGCGGAATATCCGTACTGCCGTCCGGGTTCTTGGGCAGACGCATGAGACCGAATCCCAGCTTAAATGTGTCTTTTCCTAAGTAATCGCTCATCTTTTCCTCCTGTCTTCAGATCTTATTCAAGGTTCGCGGCGCAGGACTGCAGGAGTTCGATGATCGGCAGGTGCTGCGGGCACGCGCCTTCACACTGACCACACTGGATGCAGTCGCTGGCTTTTCCTTTACCGTTGGTGCGCCATCCGTACATCCGCTTGGCGCCGGTCGTATTGTTGTACATCAGCTGCTGGTTCCGGGCAGAGAAAACATCCGGGATCGGAATGCTCATGGGGCAGCCTTCCACGCAATAACGGCAGCCGGTACACTTGATGCTGTCGACCGCGGCAATAGCCGCCTTGGCCTCTTCGATGACCTGCTGTTCCGCATCGCTGAGGGGCTTGAAATCTTTCATGTAGGAAAGATTATCTTCCATCTGCGCCAGATTGCTCATACCGGAAAGGACCGTGATGATACCATCCAGACTGGCCACATACCGGATCGCCCAGCTAGCCGGAGAAAGCTCCGGAGCAGCCTTTTTAAAGATCTCTTTTACAGAGGGGATAGGATCCGCCAGCGCTCCGCCTTTGATGGGCTCCATGACTGTGATGGGTTTGCCGTGCTTTCTGGCTACCTCGTAGCAGCGACGCGCGGCGATCCCTTCATCTTCCCAGTCCACATAGTTGATCTGAAGCTGAATGAAATCCACGTCCGGATGTTTGGTCAGCAGTTCGTCCAGCAGTTCCGGGCTGGCATGGAAGGAAAATCCCCAGTGACGGATCAGACCTTTGTCTCTCTGTTCCTTGACGAAATCCCAGATATGGTAGTCGTCAAACTTTGTGTAATTGTTGGGCATCAGACCATGAAGCAGATAGTAGTCGAAATATCCCGCGCCGGTACGCTCCAGACTGGTATAGAACTGCTGCTTGCAGCTGGCCTCGTCCGTGCACTGCTCCCAGGCATTGATCTTGGTGCACAGGGTGAATCTGTCACGGGGATAACGGTCCACGACAGCTTTTTTGAATGCTTCCTCACTTCTGCCCATGTCATAGACATATGCGGTATCGAAGTAGGTACCGCCCGCGGCGATGAACTGATCCACCATCTCGCAGACCTGAGGAATGTCCGTGCTTCCGTCCTGATTTTTGGGCAGGCGCATCAGGCCAAAGCCCAGCTTAAAGGTGTCTTTCCCTAAGTAGTCGCTCATTTCGATTCCTCCTGAAATAGCATATTGAGTCTATTCTACGCTTATTATAACATAAGTCCCGAAAATCAATCAATTTGACTTCCGGGACTTATTGATAAGTTCTACTTATTCTAAATGTCTCAAATGAATCAGACTTTCGGGCCGTCCATACCTTCGCCCTGCTTGTTTTTCATCTGAGGATCTTCCGGCGCTTTCGGCGCCTGGGCCTGTTTCTTCACTTCATGCTTGACGAACTGTTCAGTCGCGACCCGCTGATTCTCCTGTACGGTCTTTCGTTCCTCCTCGGAGAACTTCAGCGCGTTGTCCGCGAAGTCCAGAACGTCCTGCACCGCATCCATTCTCTTCTTGGTATAGCGGGACGGATCCGCGCCGTTCAGGTCTTCGTTCTTTTTATTCAGATACTCCTCACCGGTCGATTTGACCTTCTTGAGTTTTGCCTGCATCTGGTCCAGATCCCACTGCGTCACATACTGCCCGTAAACGGCGTCCGGACTCATGTCGCCCTTCTTTACCCGTTCGCGGCAGGCTGTCATGCGGTCTGTCAGCTGTTTCTGGAAATCCGAATAATCCTTCAGCGCTTTCTGAATATCCTGATAGCGCCCGGAGGTGAAATTCAGGCTTGTACGGTCGGAGAGCTTCTTAGACATCAGCGCGGTCCGCCTGGCTTCGTTCTGAAGTCCGGCCATGGTACCGCGGTCCGTGGTCCCGATCTGCGTCGTCCTTAAGCCTCGGTTCTGTGTGGAAGCCGTCAGGTGCATCTTGGACACTGTGGCATTCGCGATGGCAAAAGTGTTCAGCACCGACGTGCCACCAGGATGTGTCAGATCCGTCATCTTCAGAGAGGCAAAATCCTTGTCGTCCAGTTCGCGGATATAAGGTCTCTGGATATCCTTCCTGTTCGGATCCAGCTTCTTCCGGCTGGACTGGATCATGGCCTGCATGACCATCAGCCGGTTCTCCGCTCCCTTAATAGCCTTCTCTTCCACCTGGCCCCGCAGAGCGAAGCGAAGCATTTCAGGCGTCGTAGCCAGGATCCGGTTCGCGGTGCGTTTGCTGATAACCAGCATATCGACCGGTGCTACCATACGGTTCACCGGCTTCTCCAGTGTTTCCACCGTACCGAAGGAACAGTCGTTGTCGATTCCCTGGATCCCGATGAGCTTATCTTTCTTGTCAAAGGTATAGAGCATGTTCCCGCCGTGACGGTCCACATTGCCGCAGATATAATCCAGCGCCTGAATATCCGCCAGCTGTCTGAATGCCCGCCCGTTGGTTCCCTGCATGGATTTTGAATTGATTGTCAAAGCGCTGGCCGGGGGATGATTCGCGTCGAACCCTTTCGCCTCTTCCATGAACACGCCTTCCACGTCCTGCCCGTCTTTCGTTCGGATCTTCATTGTCCGGGAGCGGGCGATGATGTTCGGCATGCCCAGAAGATCCGCTACGCTGCTCATAGCGGCATTGCGTTTGTCGATCCGAGCCTTGGCCGGAATCCCCGCGCTGCCGTTTACGAACAGACCGTTGTTGTAGAGCTTTGTCGTTTCCTTAGTCATCGTTTTGATGGCTTTGGATCCGCATTTATCCAGGATGTAGGCTTCACTTCTGTGGTTGAGCCTTGCCATCATCCGGAGGACGCGCGGCCCGGAAACCGCGTCGCTGCCCGGCTCACAAAGATCCTTGTAAAACCGCATGATATTGTTCACTTCGTTCCCTGTGATCTGATGGTCCTTGTCCGGACGATTCCGGTAATACTCTTTATATTTCTCGTAAAGACCTTCCAACAGCTGTTTCCCTTCCGGCGTCTTAGCCCCGGCGCCGGCTGTCTGCTGTGCAGACTTCAGCTCGCTTTCCGGATCGAAGTATTTGGGCATGGTAAATACGCCGGAAACTCTGCGTCCGTTCGAATCGATAAAAGAAAGTGGGATCCTCGAAGACAGCTGTCCGCCTACCCGGGTCGTTTTTTCCTGACCGGGGTCGAGGACCGGGATCCTGGATTCGTTAAGGACCGCCTCCAGGGACTTTTGCCCGGCTTCATCCGTAGGATTATACCGGCGAAGGGTATTCATATCCTGAGACAGGATCGCGCTGACCTTCAGTGTCAGCTCCCTTCCGGCCTGCACGGCAGGATCCTCAGAACCTTCCGCGGCTTCCAGAAACTGTTCCATACTGGTGCCGACCGCGGTATATTTACGCATCAGACTGATATACCGTTCCTGATTCAGCATCTTCCAGCCGTTTTCGTCTACCTGCATCAGAGAATCCATCTCCGCATTCAGCGCGGCAAGATCGTTTTTCAACTTGGTAAACTCCGGCGTGTTGATCTCGGTTTCGCCTAAAGTCTTCAGTAATTCATCTCTCACTGGATCTGGCATGTTGTTTTCTCCTTCTGCTTAATGGCCGGCTTCCGGCCCTTTCTTTCCTTCGATCTGTTGGTCTTCGACTACTTCCTGTCTGGCAGGCGCCGGTTTGTTTTCTTTTCTTACGATCTCTTCCGCAGCGCGGCGCTCACTTGCCGCGACCGTCTCACGCTCTTCCTTCGAAGGCTGCAGACGTTCTCCCGCGTAGGCAGAGATCTCCTGAGCCAGCTCGATCCTTTTCTTGATATATGGATCATCTTCCGGCGTTTTGCCGCTCGCAGCGAGCTCCGCAAGCTTTTCTGTCGCGTATTTGTCAGCCGCGTTCTTGATCTTTTTCAGTCCGGCATTCATCTGGTTCATGTCGAAAGAGGTCACATGGCGACCAAATACCGCCTCCGGCGTAGTCTCGCCCTTTTCGAAACTCTTCTGGCCGTTCTGCATCCGTGTCAGGAGCTTTTTCTGATAAGCTTCATACTCTTTCACAGCCTCTTCGATATCCTTATAGTTCTGAGAAGAGGATCCCCGCCAGAAGCTCGTCTTATCACTGAGCATCTTTTTCATCTGTCCAGCTTTCAGTACCTGACCGGTCACGCCGCTGATCGTCGCACGGTTCTCGGAACCGACGGTCTTGGCCTTCAGCGATTCCACAGCGACCCTGGCCCTGGCGCCTACCCGGGGCAATGTATCGTATATTTCTTTAAAGTGATTGTCCACCCGCTTATCGGTCAGCTTGCTAAGATCTGCGGTAGCAAATTCTTCTGTCGTCAGTTCCTGGAGATATGGATACTTGATCTCTTTGGAATTGGGATCCAGTTTTTCACGGCTGTGCTGGATGTTTCCCTGTACCACCCGCAGGCGGTTGGCGCATGCCTGGATGGATTTCTCATCGACCGTTCCCCGAAGTGCGAACGCCAGTTCCGCCGGCGTCAGATTCATGATCTTGTCTGCTGTCTTCTTGCTGATGACGCCCATGGTATGGCACACCGGTAACCTCCGGACCCGTTCATTCTTAAGCTGGGGCACCCTGGTTCCGAGAGAGGAATCGTTGTCGATCCCCTGAACGCCGATCAGTTTTCCGGTTTCCTCGTCAAATTGATAGAAGAGATTGCCGCCGTGACGGTCTACGTTGCCGCAGATGTAATCCAGGACCTGCAGATCCGCGATCGCTTCCAGAGCGCGGCCGTCGGTGTTTTTCAGAGACTTTTTGCCCGCGTTTCTGGCTTCCGCGCCGGGATTGTTCGGGTCGACGCCTTTGGCCATCGCCATGAAGGTCCCATCGATGATCTTCCCGTCCGCCGTTTTGATCTTCATGGCTTCGGAATGGCAGATCACATGGGAGATCCCCAGCACGTCCGCAACGATGCTCATGCCCGTATTCTTGCGATCGACACGGGTCTTATCCTCCATCTGGATCTCCGAGGCCTTGATATAGGTATCGAAGGCCATGTTTTTCATCCGGCCGGCAAGGTCACTCAGTGCTTTTTTGCCGCAGGCGGTCTTGACCTCTTCCACGTTCAGTCCGTTGACCTTCGCGATCTCCTGCGCGATCTTGTCCGTGGACATGGTCCAGCTGGTACTGCTGTCCGTATTGCTCCTGGACTGCAGCAGGAGCTGATTGATCATATTCGGGTTGTTATCTACCGGCCTGTTCGGGTCCGGATTGGCGGTGTAATAATTCTTATAGGCAGTGCTGAAGTTCCGAAGAAGGTCTGCTCCCTGCTGTGTGACGCCTTTACTGTTGGCCGCCAGATTCGTCGCTCGGTCAAAGCTTCCCAGCGGATCGAAGATTTCTGCCTTTGTAAAGACACCCGGCATTGCTTCTCCGTTCGGACCGATGATCGTCATAGGCATACGGCTGCTCTGCGCGCCCCCGATCGACTGGATCTTCGCGGTGGAAATGTCCACGACAGGATTACGGGATTCCTCCAGGAGGGACGGAAGAGAACGCTGTGTGTCCGGGTTCCGGGGATCATAGTGACGAAAAACTGCGGCGTCCTGTGCCATGAGCGCCGCCAGCTTGTTCGCCTTTTCCCTGGTCTGAAGCTCCGCGGGATCCTCCGTATCCGCTGTTCTGGTCAGATACTGTTCCAGCTTGATACCGGCGTCGCGGTATTTTTCGGAGAAGGATCGAAATCTCTCCGGGTCCAGCAGTTTCCATCCGTTCTCATCCGGCTCCATGAGAGACTTCATCTCTGTATCCAAAGTCTCCATAGCCGCAAGAAACGGAGCGTAATATTCCGAGGTCGACTGAGTATTTTTCAGTTCGTTGTAGAGTTCCTGCATTTGTTCCTGTGGCATGATCTATATATCTCCTTGCGTTTGAACGTTTTAGTATGGGCTTATTCTATCGCACAAGCAGGCGAATTACAAGCCAAACACCACATTCGGCATAAATGCGGCATAGAAAAGCTAGAAAAAACCGCGGGATCCCTGTTCGGGATTGACCGCGGTTCAAAATAGTTTGTAAATGCAAAATTACGATCGATGGTTTCAGAACTCCACCTCTTCGTAGAACTCAGCTGGGAAGCCTTCTTCCACAAAGTCCTTCAGGGTGGGAAGGATGGTGGTGAAATGTTCGGTCTTAATGTGATATTCGAAGGCCGCCTGGTCTTTCCATACTTCAATGAACGCGACCACATTCTCGCTTCCCCGAAGGATGTTCATCGTGTAGGACACGTTGCCCTCTTCTGCCTGGGATCCCAGGACCAGCGGTTTCACGGCCGCCAGGTACTGATCCAGCATTCCTTCTTTGATCTTAGATTTCGCGACGATCTTAAGCATCTTTTTCCTCCTGTGTTTAGTTGATTTCTGTATAGATCATACCATGCTTTCCCCTGGTGGAGCGCATAAGGCAAATGCGGTCCACTTTCATACAAATGGGTTTGGATGTGATCGCTCCGATCTGTCCTTTGGCGTAGTCCGCTCTTCGAAGGAGCGTGATATGCGCCTTGAAGCGTTTCTTATCAAAAGGGATCCCCGCCTGAGTGAGCCCGTAGCGAAGTCTTTTTACCACCTGAGTAAGGGTCGGATTCTCCTTGAGTCCGATCCACCACAGATTGTCAAAACATCCCACCTGATCCAGTGTGATCCCGAAAGGTTCAAACTCTACTTCTCTGATGACGTCCAGTACATCTTCCGGCCGGGGATATTCTCCGATAAAAGCCAGTGTCAGGTGAAAGTTTTCTTCCGGAGTAAAGTTCCCGCGGATATTCCTGTCCCGGAACTGATCCTGCACCGATGAAAGGTATTCTTTCATCTGCGGATCCAGCTGGATCGCGATAAACAGTCTCATGACAGCCCCTTTCAGGCTTTGATTTCCGAAGCGTCTCTCACAAGGATCGCGTCCACTAAGCTCGCGCCGCTTACGTATGGTGTCAGTTTTTCCGCTGACTTTCCGATCCCGCTGCCGCCGGAAGTTGCGAAGGCATGGACCGTCTTTCCTGCCCAATCATAAGCTTTGCAGAAGGTATTGACCACATTTGGCGCGCATCCGTACCAGATGGGAAAACCGACATACACCGTATCATACTGAGCAAAATTTTTCACCTCACCCACGACCGGCACATCCTTCTTCAGCATATGTTCCCGGTTGCATCTGGCCATGGGATTCATCCAGTTAAGATCCGCTTTAGAGTAGATCTTCTCCGGAACGATCTCATGAAGATCCGCTCCGATCCTCTCGGCCAGTTCTTTGGCTACTCTGGCTGTCCTGCCGCTCTCTGCACTGAAATATACAACTAAAGCTTTCATGACAAATTCCTCCTTTTATTCATCCTATCACAGCCGCCTCTTCAGCGCAACTGTCTCCTTCCGGAAAGCCCCTGGCGAACAGCCCGTCTCCCTTGAGAACACCGTAATAAAATAGTTGTAGTCGCTGAATCCGCATCGTTCGGCCACTTCCGCGATGGAAAGATCCCTGTGTCCCTTAAGTAGCTCCTTAGCCCTTCCTACCCGTAGATCCCGGATATGCTCAGCGACCCCGCAGCCGTACATCTGCCGGGACAGCTCATAGAGCTGTGTCCGGCCGATCCCCAGATATTCCGCTACCGCGGAGGAGCTCAGCTTCTGCGTATAATGCGCGGAAAGATAGCTGTCCAACCGTACTGCCAGCATATCTTCCCGGAGAGTCGCCATCCGTTCCATGATCAGGTAAGAGGCCACCGCGTGCAGGATCTTTGCCGCGGAGCGGGTGTAGCTTTCCCCGATGATCGGCGCCTCAAAGATAGCGTCCTTCAGCATACGACGGTTCAGCGGAAGAGAGGCTGTCTTCTGATCCACCGCTGTCCAGCCCTTTTCGTGGTCAGGGTAGGAAAAGACGTGTCCGAACAGCAGATACCCCGCCAGCACTTCGCCCACATAGAGCGGGGTCACCGCCTCTGTAAGCCCGGCATGGCAGCGGTAGACATGAGTCGTTTTTTTCTTCGCGGCTTTCGCGCAGGCTTCGCGGTCACACCGCATACAGGCTTCAAACCCGGATAACGTCCCGCGGATCACCGCGCAGTACGGCGCTACCTCTTCCGGATAAGAGACCAGTTCTTTCAGATCCTCGTCAAATACGGTGATGCGGATATGGCTGATCTCATAAAAATCCCTTAGAAGCCCCTGGAGCTGGTCCAGATCGAACATCGATATCATCCCTTGTCACCTCCCCAGAGCGCACTTGATGGAACATTGATATTATATCATTATCGCGAACAAAATCAAAGTAAAACGAACGAAATTCTATATCTTCTCCAGTTCATTTCCTATACAATAGAATCAGAAACTGTAAAAGGAGGCGACTCGTTTGAAAAATCTCATCAAAGAGGGATATATCGGCAACCCGGCCCAGCTGGTCACGCTGCGCCGTGTAACAGTAAACGAAGGAAAAGCCAAAAGCACCGAGATCATCGAAGTCAAGACCGCTGGTGGTCTGGAACTGGATATCCTGCCGGACGCGGGACTGGATATCGGGCAGTGCCGTTTCAAAGGCATCAACATGAGCTGGATGAGCAAAAACGGCTATGACAGCCCGGTGATCATCTCACCCTATGAAACAGAATTCGTCAACACCTTCCCCGGAGGCCTCCTTTATACCTGCGGCCTTCGAAGCACCGGCCCCGCAAACCGGGACGGCGATGAATGGCATCCCCTGCACGGCCGCTACCACAGCCTGGCCGCGGATCATGTCAGCAGTGAGATCACCGATGAGGAGATCCTCATCAAAGGAACGATCCGTGAGAGTGCGCTCTTCGGTCATGTGCTGGAAGTCAGCCGCACGATCCGCGTTCCGCTTTTCGGAGCGAGCGTGAGTGTGGAAGATACCATTTCCAACCAGACCGCCCGGGACGAGGAGATCATGCAGATCTACCACTGCAACTTCGGCTATCCGCTGCTCAGCGAAAAAGCGCGACTGATCCTGCCGGAGAAACATGAAACGGTTCCACGCACCGAGTTCGCCCGGACCGGTCTTGGCCGCGAGTGCGAATTCGACAAACCTGTACATGGCGAGGAGGAACGTGTTTTCTTCCAGAAAATGCAGGCCGAGTTCTGGGCCAGCCTCGAAAACCCGGATCTCGGTGTCCGGATGAAGATCTCCTGGAGCGGGGATACCCTGCCGATCCTCTCCGAGTGGCGCTGTATGGCCGGCGGCGATTATGTCCTGGGTCTGGAACCTACCAACAGCTATATCATGGGACGCAGCGAAGAAAGAAAGAACGGTACCCTTCCCGTGCTGAAAGCCTGGGAAAGCATCACAAATAAAGTAACGATCGAATTCAAGGAGGACTGAAAAATGGGAAAGAAAATGACTTTTGCACTGGCCTTTTGCAACCGCGGCTTCATGCCCGGCGAGCTGATCTTCGGTGCGCGCGACGACATGGTCAAGGCTGTCACGGACGCCGGCTATGACTATATTATGATGGATGCCGACAAGACCCGCTACGGCGGTATCGAGACCCGTGACGAGGGCCTGCTCTACGCCAAATGGCTCAAAGAGCATGAAGGGCAGTATGACGGTGTGATCTTCTCCATGCCCATCTTCGCGGACGAGAACGGCGCCATCACCGCCCTGCAGGACGCGGGTGTACCCATCCTTATGCAGGCCTACCCGGATGAGATCGGCAAAATGGATTTCGCCCATCGCCGCGACGCTTACTGCGGTAAATTCTCCGTCACCGACGTCTTCACCCAGTACGGTGTACCCTTCACCGTCCTCAAACCGCATGTAGTCCATCCCCTGAGCCCGAAGTTCCAGGAAAACCTGCGCGACTTCGCCGCGATCTGCCGTGTGGTAAACGGTATGAAACGCTTCAACCTGGGCTGCATCGGCGCCCGCACCACCGCTTTCAAGACCGTGCGCTTCGACGAGATCGCCTTGCAGAAGCATGGTATCAACGTAGAGAGTTTCGACCTCTCCGAGGTCTTTGACAAGATCGCCGCGAAGCGTGATGACGATCCTGTCGTCGCCGCGAAGATCGAGCACCTGAAAAATTACACCGACTTCTCTCTGGTCCCGGAAAAGAACATGCTGAACCTCGGCAAACTTGCCGTAGTGATCGATGAATATATCGAAGAGTATCATCTGGACGCTTTGGCTCTGCGCTGCTGGAACGAGATGGAAAGCCACCTGCGGATCTGCCCGTGCGTTCTGCTGTCCGAGCTGAATGACCGGGGCATCGTAGCCTCCTGTGAGATCGACATGTGCTCAGCGGTCTGCATGCGCGCCATGAATCTGGCCACCGAAGAGCCCACCGCTGTTCTGGACTGGAACAACAACTACGGCGACGACGAAAACAAAGTCATCCTCTTCCACTGCGGTCCGGTAGCACAGGGCCTCATGACCTGCAAGGGCACCGTCACCAACCACAAGATGTTTGACAAGACCGATCCCGGTTCCGGTTGGGGCTGCAACGAAGGCCGTATCAAACCTATGCCCATCACCATTTCCAACTGCCAGACCAAAGACGGTAAGATCGTGATCTACGCTTCTGAAGCGAAATTTACGGATGATCCCATTGAAGAAGGCTACTTCGGTGTAGCCGGCGTGGCTGAGATTCCGGATCTTCAGAACAAACTGATCAGACTGGCGAAGGGCGGCTTCAAGCATCATACCGCCATTGGTAACGGCCATGTGAAAGACATTCTGAAAGAAGCCTTCACCACTTATCTGCGCTACGACTGGACGGAGATCGAATAAGATGAAGATCGCTGGACTGGACATAGGCACCACCGGCTGCAAGCTGACGGTGTTCAATGAAACGGGTGAGTATCTGGGTAAAGCTTACCGCGACTATCCGGTTCGCCGCCAGGTAAGCGGTCATGAGATCGATATTTCCACTATGATGGAAAGCGTCTACGCTGTCATTGAAGAAATGGCTTCTCAGTATCCGGATATCGCCGGGATCGGCGTTACCAGCTTCGGTGAGACCTTCGTGATGACAGACAGCGAAGGTCATCCTCTGCACAACGCCATGCTCTATACGGACCCGCGCGGCGCGGAGGAATGCGAGGAGCTCATAGAAAAGCTCGGCGCGGACCATATTGCGAATATCACTGGTCTTAGGCCACATGAAATGTATTCTATCAGCAAGCTGATGTGGATCAAAAAACACCGGCCTGAAGTGTATATGGCTGCTAAACGTGTCCATCTGATTGAGGACTTTGTCGTCTGGCATCTGACCCATAAGGCCCAGATCGACTACTCTCTGGCCTCCCGAACTATGGCTTTCGATATCCGCGCTCTTACCTGGAGCCATGATATCTTCGAGGCCGCGGGGATCGACAAGGCCTTGATGAGCGAGCCTGTTCCCACCGGGACCAGCGCCGGTACCGTTACCGAAGAGGCCGCTCAGAAAACAGGGCTCAGCCGGGAATGCATCATCGTATCAGTCTCCCACGATCAGGTAGCCGCCGCGGTCGGCGCCGGTGCCTTTGACGGGAGTGTGGCGGTCGATGGCGCGGGGACCGTGGAATGTCTCACGCCGATCTTTGACAGTCTGCCGGACATCGAGGTGATATCGAAGGGGTTCTTCTCCGTGGTACCGTACGTGGTCCCCGGGAAATATGTTGCCTACGCCTTTTCCTATACAGGAGGCGCGCTCATCCAGTGGGCCATGGAGACCTTCGGCAAAGGGGAAACGTACGACAGCATGGAAGCTGCCTACGGAAAAGATGAACCTACCGGACTTCTGATCCTCCCGCACTTTGCCGGAGCCGCTACCCCGTACATGGATACCGGTTCCAAAGGCGCGATCCTCGGGCTTACCACCGGCACGACGGCAGCGGATATTTACCGCGCCGCGATGGAAGGTGTGGCCTATGAAATGCGCGTCAACTATGATGCCATTAAAGCCTCGGGGATCCGTTTCAGGAAGCTGAACGCCACCGGAGGCGGCGCCCGTTCCAAGGTATGGATGCAGATGAAGGCGGATATGCTGGATCTTCCCATCACAGCACTGAAAACTTCAGACGCCGGTACGGTGGGATCCGCTATGCTGACCGGACTGGCGACCGGGCTTTTCAAAGACCTTCCGGACGCCGCGGTCCACATGGTCCGGGAAATGGAGACCTACTATCCCAGAGCTGAAATGCACGAAAAATATATGAAAATATACGAGCGGTACCAGCGCGTCTATCACGCGGTCCGCCCGCTGATGTGAGGTATATTCATTATGCTTGTTAATCTGAAAGAGATCCTGGCTCTCGCCGAAGAGAAGAAATGTGCCGTCGGCGCGTTCAACACGCCTAATCTGGAATGCGTTACCGCGGTCCTTTGCGCCGCGGAGAAACTGAATGTCCCAGTGATCCTGTCCCACGCCCAGCTTCACGAGGACGTCGCGCCGCTGCGCATTATCGGTCCGGTGATGATTCAGGCCGCGAAAGCGGCCAAGGTGCCGGTCTGTGTCCATCTGGATCACTGCGAGACCCTCAGCTACATGCAAAAAGCCCTGGACCTTGGCTTTACAGGCGTGATGTATGACGGCAGTACGCTGCCCTACGAAGAAAACCTGTCCAACACCAAAAAGGCCGTGGCTATGGCGAAGAACTACAACTGCGGCGTAGAAGCGGAACTTGGCGCTCTGGCGTCCCGCGAAGGCGGAAGCGCTGTAGCTTCCGGTCCTGTCTATACCGATCCGGAAGAAGCGGTCGTGTTCTGCCGAGAGACCGGAATCGACGCCCTGGCTCCGAGCTTCGGTACCGCCCATGGCATCTACAAGTCCAAACCGGTGCTGGACCTTCCCCGCGTGAAAACGATCGCGGAAAAGACCGGCCTTCCTCTCGTGATGCACGGAGGCAGCGGTGTTTCTCCGGAGGACTACCGTACGGGCATCGCGAACGGCCTTCGTAAGATCAACTACTACAGCTACATGTCCAAAGCAGGTACCACCGCTGTGAAAGATCTTCTTGATCATCAGGATGTGACATTTTTCCACGATCTGGCTTTCGCCGCGCAGAAAGCTATGGAGCAGGACGCGGAAAAAGCCCTGCGCGTTTTCGCAGGGCTCTGATAAACAGCCGTTTTATTACTTGTATATCGTATATCCCCTCACGGCCCAGTCGGACTCGGAAAGGTTCCGTTCCCGTCCGCAGTAATGGCAGCGCTTGCCGTCCATCAGGGACATAGGCGCGCCGCAGCCCTTGCACCGCATAAAGGAAGGCGCGCAGACCGCCTGGGTTTTGCAGGCAGAAGATTTCACCAGATACAGCTGTACATTTTCCCGGCTTCGTTTTACGGAGCCGGTATTTTCATGCACAAGCTCCAGAGAAGCATTCACCAAGGCCTCCTGCAGTAACGGTCCTGCCTGATAATTCACCAGGCTGATCTCTTCCGTTCTCACGTCGATCAAATTTTGATAATATCCCAGACATGCCCCGATCTGTCCTTCCGCCTGCGGCGAGTCCGCGAAGGCGGCTGCTTCCTGCGGTGTATCCGCGAAATGGATCACGGAAAGGATATTCTGAACCCCCGCATAGAAACCGCTTAGTGAAAACAGCGGATCAAAAGCCCGTACTCGTTTTTCCGCCGCCGAGTCTTTGATCTGGGCTGCTTTCATAGCACTTAGCTTTTTCTTGCTGTAATATGTGATAGAGGCCCTAGCCTGCAGAAGAGGAAAAATCCACAGGAAGAAAGCGATCTCGGCAAGCAGCACTACCGCTGCCGTGGGGAAAGCCGCCGCAAACAGAATTCCCGCGACACTCAGGACATAAGGGCTGCTCACTTCGACATATTTGATCGCCATGACCAGGCAAAGGAGAAATATCGGGATCCCCACTGCCATAGCTACATATCTGCCATAGTTTTCCCGGATGTCCGTATAGCGGGCATATTCCGCTTCATAGTCCTGCCGGAAGCAGAAATCCGAGACTCTCGTCCCCAGATCTTCCACCGTGAATTTCGTCCCGCACCAGTCACAGCCGTCCAGAAGGTTTTCCCGGGTGGAGATCTGCCCGCAGTTCGGACAGATGATCTGGTTCGGTCCGCTGGAAGCGGCATTCACGAGCTGGTACCAGGCTGTCTGAAGACTTTTTCGCTTAAATACCGGCTTTCCTGTCCTTTTATCGTAGAAAGTCTGCTTAGCCTCTATAGTTTCAGAAACATCCCGCACCTGGTATTTCCCGTCAAAGAATCCCGTCTGACGAACGGATTCCAGACTCCCGTAATGTAGCCGCTCTGATTCCAGGCCGTGCAGGATCCCCTTCCGGTCCATTCGCTTCTTCTGAAGAAAAAGTGTATGCCAGTACATCTGCGTCACATCGTTCTGGATGCCCGCATTCTCTATACTCCGGCGTTCACCGAAGAAGTCAGAGTAATCTTTTCGGAAGACACGGATCAGATGCTCTGTCTCATTATGGTCCTCCGTTACTTTGATAAAGTTCGGGTTGATATCGCTCTTCAGCGCTTTCAGGTATTCCCCTTGCTTGGCGCCTTTTTTCTTCTTCGGAAACAGTTCCTGCCATTGCAGGATTGTCAAAGCTATGCCGCCGCCCACGAAAAGCACTCCGCAGATCACGGCAAAGATCACAGAAGCTGTTTCAAAGTCCGGATCCGTAAACGCCATCTCGATCATTCCCAGTCCGCAAAGGACGAGAAATACACCCAGCAAAAGCAATCCAATTCTTTTAATCATCGTCGCTTATCCAAAGACCTTCTTCAGTTGCTCGCTTTCTTTCAGGAACACACAATTCTTATGCTTGGTATTGTACAGCCGGAAACAGCCCCAGCATTTCACACACCGGGACTTCTCCGCGCCGTTCATGAGATTTGTCACGAACTCCGGTTCGCAGATGAACGCCCTGGAACAGGATACGAACTCGATCCCCTGCGCGAGGACTTCTTCCATCGCTGTTTTTTCTGAAACGCCGCCCACCAATATGATCGGTAGATCGACTTGCTCTTTGATCAAAAGCGCTTCCCGCAGGAAGTATTTGCTCGCATCCCGCGGGAACTTCGAGAAGTTCGACCCGCTCAGTTCGATCGCATCGATCCCGCACTCAGCCAGTTTCTTCGCATAGTACAAAAGCGTATCGTCATAAGGCGTCAGTTGTTCGTTGTTCGCGCTGAGCTTCACGATCACGCTGAAATCCTCTCCGCACTTTTCCCGGACGGCTTCCAGTATCTCCCCCACCAGCCGGAATCGGTTTTCAGGACTGCCGCCATAGGCGTCGGTACGAAGATTGACCGTATCATCCAGCACGTTGGCAAGGAAATATCCGTGCGCCAGATGGATCTGCGCGCCGTCGTAGCCTGCCTGTTTGAGCCGGAACGCGGCATCCGCGAACTGTCCTACTGTCTTTTCCAATTCATCCACGGAGACTGTATTGATATCAAAAGGACGATCATAACATTTGATACCGCCCTGGGAGAGCTGTCCGTAGATCAGGCTTCCATACAGGTGCACGGCGTCCGCCAGCCGCTTCGCGCCCGCAATGAACCTGTCGTCCGTGAGCAGCGGCTGGTTAATGGCTGCTTTATGGTTTTCATCTATTCCGAAATGGCCTGTGATGATCGTACCGACATGGTTCTTCGCCATGGTCTCGTAAAGGGCGACCTGCTCATCGCTGATCGTCCCGTCGAGATTTGCCAGGTGATCGTTCGTAGCGCTGCGCACGATCCGGTTCTTCGCGCGTTTTTTTCCGATCCTTCCTTCTGTAAACAATAATTCCTGCATCCTTTATCCCTTTCGTTCTAAATCGATCTTCAAAGATCAGTTTTTCATTTCATAACTGACGAAGGCAAACGACTTGCTGTCACCGGACCATGTATTCACATGCATAACGCCATGACCTCCAAACAGCGACAGGATCCTGTGCATATCACTTCCATCTGAATTCATCATCCAGATCTCTACCGGAACATCCGGCAGGTGTTCGGTCTCTTCCAGACATCCGACTGGATAGGAAGTAAAAACGACCTTCTTTCCGTCAGGGGAGATATGCGGGAACATATTGACTCGCCCGTTTTCCCGGCTCATTTGCGTAGCTTCGCTTCCGTCCGCCTTGATCCGCCATATCTGCATGTTTCCTGAATAGTTGGCATTGCACCAGATATACTGACCGTCCGGAGAGTATTCCGGTCCGTCGTGGAATCCTCCGTTCGTGATACGGACCTCTTCACCGCCATCCACAGCTCGGCGGAAGATATTCAGTGCGCCGGGCATGTCATCTCTGTAGCCCAGATAAATCAGATATTTCCCGTCGGGAGACCAGCCGTGGAAATAGCTGGGGCTCTTATCTGTCATACAGATGGGCTCGCCGCCCTCTATGGGCATTACATAAACGTTGGTATTCGTAAAACCGCAGCTGGCAGCGATCAGTTTTTCGTCAGGACTTGGTACATGGGCGTTTCCGAATTCAGCGAGCCCACCGGTCTCGATCAGTTTCAGTTCTCCTGTCTTAGGATAGAAGAAATACAGTTTTCCTTTCCCATCGATCAGCATCCGGTCGCTGTTTTTCAGCCAATTCGGAGATTCTATCGGCATATCGATCTTTACCAGCGTTTTGATCTGTCCGGTCGTGATATCATAGGTGTTGATATAACTGACCGTATCCTGCCAATCCATTTTATAGCTGTTGATGATCCCGCAGATCTGTCCGAGTTCCTTTCCCGGATCTTCGAAATGTTCCTGGTCGATGATCTGTGGAACATTGTTCGCGCGGGCAAACCGGACACAAGTCCTGATATCCAGCGCGCCGGTTCCGATTGCTGTATCCTTAGGCTCAGCAGCGTTTTCCGGATAGTCCTTATAATGAAGGCTACGGACCCGGAAAGCGTTTCGCCAGAGGAAATCCTTCACATCTTCACCGGCATACACGATCCAGCCAACATCCACCTGCGCCTGGACTTTCCCGAGACACAGATCAAGCATGTGCTCATAAGCAGTCTTTCCGCCGATTTTTGTGGAAATATCAGTTCCTTCATTATGCAGCAGTACCTGAATACCGGCCTCTTCCAGTTCATCCGCAAGCTTCATGTACTGAAGCGCGCTTTGCTGCATCATCACATCAGACAGTTCTCTGGGCGATTTCAGTACGACCTGGCTGAATCCGGTCTTTGCCGCCAGGTCTTTTAAAAGAGGCGCGATCCCGCTCAGATCTCTGGCCATCAGGTGGATCGAACGGATCTCAAAGCCCATCGATCTGATTCGATCCATGTTTTCACCAAGCCAGGCTGCAGACCAGATCACATGGTCAAAGCCGGGAATCGCTTTAGGGCTGACGCAAGGCTCCAACACCCGGATCCCCGCGTCCGCAAGCGATCCAAGTGTTTCCCATACTTTTCCCTGTCTGTCTCTCAGGACACCGAAAAGCTGTACTCCGATTTTCATAGTATATTCCTTTTATTCTATTGGGAAGATATTCTTTACGGGAATGATCCCTTTGGTTCCGGCAAGCATACCCGCCAGTTCATGAGGAACATAGGGTTCTTCAAGGTATTTCATTTCTTCCGGCGTCAGCTCCAGCTCCACACCGCCCACAGCACCATCGATATGATGCGGCTTGGTCGCGCCGACGACCGGAGCTGTCACTTTAGAAAGCAGCCATGCCAGAGAGACTTCTGTCATTGTCACACCGCGTTTTTCCGCGATCTCCGCGACTCTCGCAATGATCCTGCCGTCCAGTTCTTCCGTGGAATCATATTTGAACTTGGCATAGGCATCCATTTCCAGACGTTTGGTCGTCTCGCCGGGTTTTCTTGAAAGTCGGCCCGCTGCCAGCGCGCTGTAGGGCGTCATGGCGATCCCATTCGCATAGCAGAACGGCGCCATTTCTCTTTCCTCTTCCCTGGCGATCAGATTGTAGTGTCCCTGAATGGAAACAAACGAGGTCCATCCATTCTTTTCCGCGAGGGCATTCGCCTGTGCCAGCTGCCAGGCATAGCAGTTGCTGACGCCGATCGCCCGGATTTTTCCCGCTTTCACCGCTTCATCAAGGGCTTCGAGCGATTCCTCGACGGGTGTCGCGTAGTCCCAGCTATGCATGATATAAAGATCCACATAATCAGTTCCTAACCGCTTAAGGGAGTTGTCCAGGCACTGACGGATCCATTCTTTTCCTCCGATATTCTGTCTTTGTTCCGGATTTCTGGGGGAATACTTGGTCGCGATCACGACCTTGTCACGGGTGGTCAGTTCACGGAAGGCTCTGCCGATAAACTCTTCACTGGTGCCTCCGGAATAGGCCATGGCCGTGTCGAAGAAATTGATGCCTTTTTCCAGTGCGTACGCGATGATCGTTTTCGAGCTCTCATAGTCCAGCGTCCACTGATGTCCGCCGGGTACCGGTACGCCGAAGCCCATACATCCGATACAGATCCTGGAAACGATGACATCGGATTTGCCTAATTTTGTATATTTCATAGAAATCTCCTTTGATTTTTACTTTAAGACATATTCATCCAGGCGCCGGAAGGCTTCCTGCACACGGGAATAGGGCAGCGCGAGGTTCATGCGGATGGTATCCGGATAGAGGAAAGGACGACCGTCCTGCCAGACAACGCCCACATCCCATCCTGCCTTGAGCAGCTGGTCTGTCGTCATCCCTTTTTCTTTCAGGTATTCCGCGCAGTCCAGATATAGCATGTAGGTGCCCTGCGGCTTGGCCAGCGAAATGCCTTTGTAGTTCTTCAGGATATAGTCATATGCGAAATTCACATTCCCGCTCAGCACCTCACACAGCTCGTCGACCCACTCCTGCCCTTCCGTGCAGTAAGCGCCGATGAGCGCGTGCATGGAAAGAACGTTGATACTGTTGTAATGGGTGAGGGAAGACTCCTTCAGCACACGGTCGCGCAGGCGGTCGTTATAGATGATATGATAGGACCCGATCAGGCCGGCCAGATTGAAGGTCTTGCTCGGCGCGTACATCGCCACGGTGTTCTGACGGGCATATTCGTTCACGGACTGTGTCGGGATAAACTTGTTTCCGTTCAGGATGATATCGGACCAGATCTCATCGGAAACGATCTGGACCTCGTATTTTTCAAAGAGAGCCATGGCCTTTTCCAGCTCTTCCCTCTCCCAGACACGTCCGGTGGGGTTATGGGGCGAGCAGAAAAGCGCGACATGGATGTTGTTGTCTTTCAGTTTCTTCTCCATGTCGTCATAGTCCATGCGCCACACGCCTTCTTCATCGCGTTTCAGAGGGCTGTGGACCAGGACATAGCCGTTGTTTTCCAGCGACATGGTAAACCCGATATAGGTCGGGCTGTGCACCAGGATCTTGTCGCCCCGGGAGCACATGACATTCAGCGCGCTGATCACGCCGCCGAGGACGCCGTTCTCGTATCCGATGTGCTTCTTCTCCAGTCCTTTGACGCCGTTGCGCTTTGTCTGCCAGTTGATGATCGAATCATAGTATTCGTCAGGGGTAAAGAAATATCCGTAGGCAGGATGCTCGACGCGGGCCTTGATCTTTTCCTGGATCGACGGTGCCGTCGGGAAGTTCATATCCGCGACCCACATGGGGATCGGGTCAAAACCCGGTTTCGGGGCGTCCGGGGTGAAGCCCGGGATGGCTCCCAGGCCGTCGATCGCGATCGCGTCTTTACCGCGCCGGTCCATAATGGATGTAAAATCGTATTTCATCATACATCACTTCCTGTATTATATTTTACGGGCATAAATCAGCGGGACGAAGAATATTTCGTCCCGCTGATCCTGTTATTTCATAGCTTCTTTCATGACACGCATGACGTTTCCGGAGAAGATCCTGTCGATCTCATCAGACGAGAAACCATTACATGCCAGTGCATCCGCCAGCAGATGCATTTTATCGGGGCTTCCGATCTCCAGCTGCCCTTCGATACCGTCGAAATCGGTACCGATGCCGATCGTGTCGGATCCGCCGATCTTCTTGATGTGCAGCGCCATCGCGACCATACGCTCGATCGCGCTGACATGGTTATCCGGAGTGTCATCCAGGAATTCAGGTCCGAAATTCAGACCCATGACGCCGCCCTTGGAAGCAAGCGCTTTGATCATGTCGTCCGTCATGTTGCGGGGATGATTGCAAAGCGCGCGGCAGTTGGAATGCGTCGCGACAAAAGGTACTCTGGCCAGCTCACAGACATCCCAGAAGCCTCCGTCAGACAGGTGGCTGACGTCTACCAGCATACCGATATCCTGCATATGGCTGACCGCTTCCTTTCCGAAAGGCGTCAGTCCTGTCTGCATGATCGCGGCATCACGGGAGTTCGGCGCGCCGAAACAGTTCGGCGCGTTCCAGGTGAGGCTGAGCGCGCGAACGCCCATGTCGTAGAACTTGTCCAGCACCTTCATATCACCGTTTACCGCGACGCCGTCTTCCATGGTAAGGATCATGGAGAGTTTGCCGTCCCGATGATTACGCTCGACGTCCGCCGCGTTCAGGGCTTTCGCCGTAATCTCGGGATAACGGGCCAGGGTGTTTTCAAATACCTGGGCACATCCGGCGATATACTTGTCCACCGGAACAGGCTCCATACCGAAATAGTGATAAACGCCTTCCGGGACGATGAAGATCGCGAAGAACTGTGCCAGAGCGCCGCCCTGTATCAGGCGAGCGACATCAAGGTTGAGATCCGGCTTCTGATACACATCCGCCTGGTCCCCGCCGTGCAGGAATGCGTGCATCAGTGTATCGCAGTGCATATCTATCGCATGATACATTACGGGATACCTTCCTTATTCTTCCGCGGGTGTTTCCGGTTTTGCTTCCGCTTCGGCCTTCTTCAGATCATTCTTGTAGATGAAGTAGCCGACCAGAACGGAAAGACCGACGGCGATCGCCATGCCCCAGCCGAACATGTTGGGGAATACTTTGTTGCAGACGAACCAGGCAGCGGTACCGATCAGCATATACGGCAGCACTTTCGGGATACCCTTGAGGCCGCCCTTGGACTGGATATTCATCAGCAGCATAGCGCCTAGCATGGAAACGACGACAAAGCTGAAGGAAGAAATGATGACCTGGGGAAGGATCGAAAGGATGAAATCACCTGCCAGAACGATGATCAGCAGGATAATCAGGTTGGCAACGACCGAAGCAACGATACCGACGATCGTAACGACCTGTCCTTTGGGGGTCGTGATATCGGCGTTCATATCTTTCTGAACGGTGGTCGCGACGGGGAAACGCATGCCACCGACGTTACCGGACAGATACGCGATATAGGTGCCGGCACTGCCAAGGACCGGCCAGTAAGCTTCAGGCTCACTCAGCCACATACCGATACCGATCGCGGAGATCGAAAGGATACCGGCCAGATAAGTGCTTCCGGGAAGCAGATATCCCTGGATGAAAGCAAAATAGGCTATGGGAAGGAAGCTGAGGACCAGGGCGATCGCCATGGTAATACGTCCGATGCGATGTACGTTATCGACGAAATTTAAAGTATAATCTTCCTCAGCGGTCAGGACAGTATTGTTTTTATTTTCGCTCATGATCATTACCTCCTATTAAGCGATCAGCGAAGACGTAAGCTGACCGAAGAACATGCCTACGACCATCGCGACTGCGAGGGAGAAGCTTCCCATCAGGTTGCTGCCGACTTTCTTGGCAAGCTTGTTGAACAGATAATAACCGATGAATGCTGCGACCAGGGCGACCAGACTGGGGATACCTTTGTACTGGTCGAACAGGCTGTAGGTAAGAAGACCGAACATGGCGCTGGCACTCAGATAGGGCATGAAGGACAGTTTGGCATTTTTCTTTTTAGATTTCTCCACCATCTTATCCATGGGCTTCAACATGATGAAAGTGTTCAGGAAATACGGAGCTGAACCAAGTACCATACAGAAGAGGCAGAAGGTAAAGACGGCTGTGGTGAAACCTTCGCTGTTGAAATCCACACCGGCAGTACCTGCGGCGATGTTGGCCATGAGCAGTTCCCAGCCGGGTGCGCCGATAACGCCGCACCTCATGAACGTGGTAGCTGAGCCGACCATAGCGATCAGGCTGAGCGCCACGACGATGCTGGAGATCGATGGGCCGATCGCAGCGATAGAGCCGGTGCGTACTGCGCTCTTGATCTCTTCCTTCTTCAGGAGCTTGTGCTTATCGTTGAAGCGAAGCGCAAGCCGCAGGAAAAGGAAGGACTGGACCAGAACGAGTGCGATCAGGATAGCCGCGAAGATCCATAGAGTTGGATTCATGCTTTTGATAGCAGACATGGTACAAAATTCCCCCTTCGTGAATATTTTTCCAACCGCAGGGTCCTGTGATGAACAGGACGATCTGTGGCAAGTTTCTTATAATTGTAAGTTATCACGAGAAAAAGAGACTGTCAATGCAGTGATATAAAAAACTTTAAAAAGTCGTGGATCGACGCTTTTTGCCAGTCCTGATCAGTGGACAGCAGCCCTGAAATCTTCCGCAAATTCGCGGATCGACTGATAGCGTTTTTCCCGGTCCGGCATCGTCGCCTTGAGGAGGACCCGGTAGACATCCCCGGAGAGTGTCCACTGCTCCGGTCTGCACGGAGAAAAGGCATTTTCTTTATATCTTAGCCGGATCTGATCTTCTGTATATTTTCCAAAAAAGTCGAAAAATAATGCACCAAGGGTGAAGACGTTGGTGGCCTCGTCGATCACCGCGCCTTTCTGATATTCTTCCGGCGCTTTCAGCCGTTTGGTCCCCCAGTAATCTTCTCCCGTCTCATTGATCACAGGAGCCGGACGGAACAGGTCGATATCACAGATCATCAGACGGTCCCGGTCGAAATCATAGATCAGGCTTCCGTCATAGAAATCACAGGCACGGTATCCTTTTGCCGCGACATTTTCAAAAAATGAAAGAATATCCAACGCCGCGGCTATCTTCTTTTCTGCCGGGAGTGCTTTGAAACGCTCGTTCGGCGACCGGATCCCCAGCCTCTCATATTTTTCGAAATTCCAGTGGTCGAACAGTCCTTCGCCTTCCACCCATTCGAAAACAGCCACATACAGATCGTCCTTAGGATAATGCTCCACAAGGCGGATCAGGCTCGGATGTGTCAGCGCCGTATACAGGCCCACCGCTCGTTTCAGATCAAGGACCGCCTCTTCCGGCGAAACTTCTCCTTCGATCGTATCGGCGCCTGCGATCTTGATAAAAAACCGTTGATCGTTTTGCCCCACACCGAAGCAGATACATCCGGAACCGGTCTCATCGATCACAGTAAATACTGTACCATATTTTCTGATAAATGTTAGGTCCCGCGGCACTTTCAGCCGGTATTCGATCCCGTCGATCGTTTGTTTGACCATGGCGAACCTCCTCTATTCAAACAGCTTTCTATCGTCGTTCCTGCCGGATATCGATCGCGACATATTCGCTCCAGCACCCGGTCTTGAACCGGATCGCCCAGCTGCCGATCCCGGATGTGACGATGAAATCGGTCCCTCCGATCCTCTCATAACCGTATCGAAGAGCATTTTCCCCGATCCATTCTCCCACATGGCGGATCGGAATGAGCTGTCCTCCGTGGGTATGGCCACAGAGCACCAGGTCCGCCCCGGCCGCCGCCTCCGCCTCAAAATCGTAGGGCTGGTGATCGAGTACGATGATATACTCGTCATGATCCAGTTCACCGAGCAGCTGATCTGCTTCTATCCGCCCGTTTCCCCGCTGTTCTTCCGATCGGTCTCGCCGGCCGACGATATAAAACCGTCCGTCGATCAGCCGGACATCGTCCTGCAATACGATGACGTTATTCGCTTCCAGCTGTTCTTTCAGTTCCCTACCTGACCAGCCGCGGGACGATTCACTGTTGTAACCTTTGTCATGATTCCCAAAGACGAAGAAAACACCGTATTTCGTCTGAAGCTTTCCCAGTGCGCCGCATCCGCTCAGCATGTCTTCCCGGGAAGTATCGTCATCGACAAAGTCCCCGGTAATGACCACGACATCGGGAGAAAGAGCATTGATCTGATCGATATAAGTTCCGAATTTGTCCGCGTGGAATGTCGTGCCCAGGTGGGAATCCGATATCTGTACGATCCGCAGATGTCCTGTCCCTTTCTCTGTTTCCAGTTGATAGCTCTGCTGCCGGATATGATGCGCCGAATACCATCCGTAAGCCAGATAAACGACGCACAGAAGAATGGCTGCCGCGCCTGCCCAGTACCGGTGCGCTTTCTTTTTCCGGATCAGCGAGACGATCCAGCCGGTCAGGTCACAGATCATCCAGAAAATCACCAGGTGGATCAGACAGACCAGCGCGTTCATCAGGTTCATGAGGATATAAAGCAGACTCGTCAGGCTGATAAAAAAACCAAGACAGATCAACCGCGCGAGCCAGCGTTTTCCGCGGGAGATCTTCTGAACAAAACTGAATTTCGCGCTTCGGAAAGTGAGATACGCGATCCCTCCGGCAACCATCAGGATCAGACTTCCTATTATAATCAACCACATCATGGAGAAAATATGCCTTTCTTATGCCATCTTAGGTGATGCTCTTGCATAAGCAAAAGAGCAAGTATAAAATAAGCTCCGTTAGTTCAAATAATAATAACAAATCACATAACTGTCAATTAAAGGAGAAATAATCATGGCAATCACAGCAAAAGAATTAGTTCGCAAATATAAAAACGATCCCCAGACCGCGAAAAGACACCTGACTTTCCTTCAGACCCAGCTCATGGGTCTCAGACCGGTCATTTACGATACCCTGGATCTGCCGGTCGACGCGCATCTGGGTTTCATCCGATTGGAAAATACCGTCAGCAAACTCGCGTCCAATAAAGAAAAGACAGACGAAGAACTCGAAAAAGCGTTTCAGCAGATGTTGAATACCCAGAAGCTGCTCGATGTCAGTCTGGGCGAGAAGACCTTCCGTGACGCTCTGCTTGGCGGAGATGATGTAAAGGCTGGCAACAAAAACCATCTGAAACAGTTTGATACGTTTTTCGGTACCACTCTTTCCAAGCCCGGCAAGACCATCGCTACGACCGACAAAGCTGCTCTGGAAAAACTGACGGATGATGAGCTTGCCCGTTCTCAGTCCGCTTCCGCCTGGATCAAAGGTTACATGAAAATGGGAAATACCAGAGCGGAAAGAGAAGCGAATCCTGCCTATCTCGAAGAAAAGATCGCGCTGATCATGGCGGCTAGAAAGCTTTCCGGATGCAAGAGAGACGACAAGGCGACCCTCATCGGCACTGATCTTACGGAAAGCCAGATTCGCGAAGAAGCTGCTAAACTAAAAAATGATCCTACTTTTAAGGACTTTATGAAAAAAGTAAGCCGGAGCGAAGGCTGGAACGCCGCTGTCAAAAAGGCGATGGGAACCGGCCATGCCGGCGGTCTGGACACGCTGTTCACCAAGTTTATCGCGGAAGAATATGCACCTGGCAAGATGCCGAATGATCCGTCCCTGGAACGCTATATGCCGACAGCCAAACAGCGGATCGAAGCCCTGCAGCTTCAGGAAATGCACAGCCGCGGAGATGCGACATGGGGCGAACTTCTTACCGCGACCGGTCCCCGTCCCGGCTCCAAACTGCCGAAATTCGATTACGCGAAGGCTTCTGCGGAAGTACTCGTTCTGCGGAATATGATCAAAGCCGAGCGGGATCATAAAGCCACCCTGAACCGGAAGATCCCCACCGACGGAACGTTAGCGGAGAAGGTGAATACGCTGGTTTCCGATAAGGCCTATAAGCGTATCGCCAACAGCCGTACAGCCAGAGAGCTGTTTGCCAAAGGCCACGGCGGCAAAATGATCGAAGAAATGCGCAAGCTCGAGTCTGTCGCCGGCGTGGGCGAGCCTGCCAAAAAAGTCATGAATGCCAACACGATCGGCGCAAGGATCCGGGAGATCCAGGAAACTGCCGGAAAGATCAGGAACAGTCTGATGGACGATTTCGAATATGACGAAGAAGAACAGCAGGAAAGGATCGGCAGTGTCGAGAAACTCACAAAAGAGTATTATGTGCTGAACGAAGTCTCCGGGAAGAAAAACCAGGATGGGACTTACAATTATGAAGACCTGGATAAGAACCTCCTGAAAGATGTGCCCTACAGCAAGATCGACAGTGCTCTGGCCAGTCCGTCTCCCCTCTCCGGCCTTTCCAAAGATGCCGCGGAAGAGATCACCTGGGAAATCAGCAACAAGACGCAGCAGAGTTTCTTCAACGATGCCGTCAAGAAAGAGAAAGGCATCGTGGAAGAAAAGAATCCGAGTCGTTCCTCCAGCTATGAAACGATCAGCGAGGCAGATGAAGAAGAGCAGGTAGAAAAGGTTCCTACGGAAGAAAGCATCGAGTTCTAAGCTCGTTGCTATCTTGATAAACTTAGCAAGGTCCGTTATAATTGGCATGATCGTTATATTAATCACGCAAGGAGGAACCTGTCATGGGAATGTTGGACGGCAAAGTTTTTGCTCAGCTCTATTCTCTGATCTCCACCAATAACGCGACCGAAAACGTCCTGCCGGCGCTGGAGATCCTTTCGAAGATCGGATATGACGGCGTCGAGCTGATGGGAGCGAATACCTGCGGTATGAGCGTGGAAGGCTTCCGGAAGCATCTGGAAGGTCTGCACCTTATTCCTATCTCTTCCCACAACCTGACTACCGAAGAACACTTTGAGTTCGCGGAAGGAATGGGCATCCATTACGGAGATATCCGCGCGGAACTGCCCGACAGCAAGATGGATACGATCCTGCGCGTCTGTGAAAAGATGAATGAAGATGGCCGGATCCGTCAGAAATACGGGATCCACGCGGTCTACCACAATCATTCGCAGGAATTCCGCAAGATCGAAGGTCAGGATGATCTTTATGTCTATGATGTGATGATCCAGAACACCGATCCTGCTCTGGTCGGGTTTGAGTTCGATGTCGGCTGGGGAGCCTTCTCCGGAGCGAAACCGATCGATTTCATCCGGAAATATCCGGGGCGTTTCCCGCTGATCCATGTGAAAGAAGTGCTGCGTTCCGCCATCAGCGACGAAGAACTGGAACACTTCCCCGCTGACGTACTGAAGATGGGCCCGCCAATCAAGCCGCGCAATCCGAAAGCTGCGACCGAAGGCCATCTGAAATACATCTCATTCTTCACAGAAGAACAGGCGAGGATCCTGTATAACCGCCGCAAGTGGAACGGCCGCCTCGGCACGGGGATCATCGACTGGAAGGAACTGGCTGAAACCTGTCTCCTTCAGGGAACGGTCGGCTTTATCAACGAACGTGAACACTACGGCTATTCTCCCGAGGACGACGAGATCGTCTGCGCCAGGGACGACTACGAGTATCTTCGCAGCCTGTGATCCTGATACTTGTCACAACAGCAGTTGCGCCTTAAAAGGCACTTTTATCAATATCACGCGCACCTGCTCCCTGAAAGACGTGTTTTTCAAAATCACGCGTATCGGTTGCTCCGCAGATTAGGGATTTATCAAATTCACGCGTACTTTTTGCCTATTTCCGGCCTTTATTACGTGCGGTTTTGATAAATCCCTTTTTCACGCCGCACCGGTTGCGTTCAAATTTGATAAAACCGGCTTATACGGAGCTCACACACGTGGTTTTGAAAAATGTCCGATTTTGAACGCCGCGCGATTTTGAAAAAGTCGATATTTTGAGCGATGACACGTGATTATCATGGCCCCGGCCTGATCATCACGTTTTTTTGACAATATTGTCGGTATCCAATCGGGAGGATATGAGCTATAATAGTCTGGTGAAGTGTACATCTGGCTGACAACAAGGGGAATTTGTTCTATGCAGAAATTATCGCAGGTTTTTAAAGAAGGTTCCGGGTATCGAATGTTTCTTATCTCGATGGTCACCTTCGGGCTTTCTTACGGGCTTTATAAAGGCGTCATCGACAATTATCTGGCCGAGGTCGTTTCGATGACGTCGTTTGACAAGGGCGTTTCGGAGTTTTTCCGCGAGCTTCCCGGGCTTCTGCTGGTCCTGATCCTGGCCGTTTTCTACACGCTTTCCGCTGAAAAGATCTATAGGATCGGCGCCCTGATCATGATGGTCGGCATGGGAATGCAGGCTGTCGTACCCGCGACGAGGGTCATGGTCATTCTTGCGATCTTTGTCCATTCGCTGGGCGAGCATATCCAGCTGGGCATGCGCAATACGCTTTCTCTGCAGTACGCGAAGGAGGGTCACGGCGGCGCCGCGCTGGGCCTGCAGAGCTCGGTAGGTCAGATCGGGACGCTCACGGGTTATCTGATCATTATCGCAGCCTTCTTTTTCCTGGATCCTTCCACGACCCTGTACCGGATCGTATTCGCGGTCAGCACGGGCATTATCGTACTGGGCTTTTTCTCTACGACCCGAATGAAAGGCAACAGCCAGACGGACAAGGAAAAGCGCCGCTTCTACTTCCACAAAAAGTATACGAAATACTATATGCTGGAAGTGTTCTACGGCGCTCGTAAACAGATCTTCTTTACTTTCGGGCCTTATGTCCTGGTGCTCTTCTATGGTGCCAACGCGATGGTGATCAGTCTGCTGTTCGCGATTTCTTCGATCTGCACTTTCTTCGCCGCTCCGCTCGTCGGGCGGATCATCGATCGCTTTGGCTATAAGATCGTGATGATCATGGATACCCTGATCCTGGTCATCGTCTGCTTCTTCTACGGGTTCGCTCATCACATTTTCCCGATGAACGTCGCGTTCATCGTCTGCTGTGTGAACTACATTCTGGATTCGATCATTTCTCTGGCTTCGCTGGCCTCGAATGTGTACGTCCAGGATCTCGCCGATTCCGGCGACGAAGTCCGTGCGACGATATCGACCGGCGTTTCCGTCAATCATCTGATCACGATCCTGATCGCGCTCTTCGGCGGCTGGATCTGGCAGGTGCTCGGCATCGAGACTTTATTCATTCTTTCCGCGATCCTCGGCCTTTGCAACAGTGCCTATGCCGCGACGATCAAAGTCAAAAAAGCTGTAGCAAAATGATATGGCCTCACTTGAAGAAATTTGGGCCTATTCTCATGTTTTTTCTTATCCGCCCCAACGCGTTGGGGCGAATCGTGCATTTTTAAGCTTCGCCACCCAGTACATTTTTGCATTATTGGGCGGCGCATCAATTTGACAAGCTATTCTTTCTAATTCCTGGGCGAGCGGAGCATATATGTTACTTTCTCGCCCAGGATTTTCAATGAACGGAGAGCTCGTCTGGGCGAGAAGATTTCTTTCACGACCATCCTTTCCAATCCTTGGATAAGATAGCTCGTCCGGTTGATATCTCATCCAAAAATCACATGGGATTTTGGGTGGCGGAACGCGAAAAAAAGCTAAACGCCCCAAATGCCTCACTGTACCGCTTTTTTATGTCAGTGATACATCGCCATATATTCGCCGTGGGCTTCAATGAGCTCATCCATCATCTTTTTCATATCGCTGACGGACAGCTCTGCCGCTGTATGCGGTTCCAGCATGATGGCACGAAGGATGTCATCCTTACTGCGCGTCCGGGCCGCTTCGATGGTCAGCAGCTGACAGTTGATGTTGGTCATATTCATCGCGGCCAGTACAGGCGGCAGCGCTCCGACATAGGAAGGATGGATCCCCATGCCATCCACAAGACAAGGCACTTCCACGCAGGCCTGCTCCGGGAAATCGCTGATTAGATGGCCGGTATTCAGTACATTGCCGCCGATGGCATATGGTTTGCCCGTGACCACGGCTTCCAAAATGTAGGAAGCGTATTCCCTTGAGCGTTCATGCGTCAGATTCGAATCTTCGGTCAGGGTCTTGCTCAGTTCCTTCCAGCGCTCGATCTGGCGGATACAGCGTCTGGGATATTCGTCCAGCGGGATATTGAATTCCTCGATCATTTCCGGATAACGGGACTTGATATAGAACGGATTGTATTCCGCATTGTGTTCACTGGATTCCGTACAGTAATAGCCAAGCTTGTCGATATAGTCATAGCGGACCATATCGTGATGCTTCTCTCCCTGATTCTTCTCTTTGGCACGCTTTTTGATTTCAGGATACAGATCATTGCCTTCCGCGTCCTGGATCTTCAGCAGCCATGCCATATGGTTGATGCCAGCGATCAGTTCCTTGCGTCCTTCCAGTTTGTCTTCCATCCCCAGATCCTTCAGCAACCGTTCGGAACAGACCTGTACACTGTGGCACAGGCCGACGGTCCGGATCTTCGTATAGCGGTTCATATAGCCGGTCAGGATCGCCATGGGATTCGTATAGTTCAGAAACAGGGCATTCGGACAGACCTCTTCCATATCACGCGCGAATCCTTCCATGACCGGGATCGTACGAAGGCCGCGCATGATACCGCCGATCCCGAGCGTATCGGCAATGGTCTGCTGGACACCGTATTTTTTCGGGATCTCAAAATCGATGACCGTGCATGGCTCATAACCGCCCACCTGGATCGCGTTGACGACGAAAGTCGCTCCTCTCAGGGCCTCTTTTCGTTCATCTACGCCGAGATAGGCCTCGATGCGAGCACGATCCTGATTGACGTTGTGATTCAGTGTCCGGATGATGATCAAGCTCTCGTTCAGACGCTGCTCATCGATATCATAGAGCGCGATCGTGCTGTCCTGAAGGGCTGGCGTACACATGACATCACCAAGTACATTCCTGGCGAAGACGGTGCTGCCGGCGCCCATAAACGTGATCTTTTTCTGCATGATATTTCCCTCTTTCCTAAGAGTTTTTCAGGTATTCTTCCAGTGTCAGGTCTTTTTCTGTCATTTCTTTGGCAATTTCCGGACTGTCCACGTACCGGATGTGCCATGGTTCATAGCTGTCGCCGGTAAGATCTTCATAATGCTTCGTGAATCGGAGAATGAAGCCAAACTCCGGAAGCTTTTGGTGGATCTTTTTCCAGATCTCGGGAAATTTTACAAGATCCTCATTCTCCACGATATCAGTGAAAGTTCCGCTGCCTTCTTTCAGCCGGAAATACAGATCGACAGCCAGGCCTGTATGATGCTCGGAAAATCCGGGTTCCGCGACTGTCTTCGCGGTATAATCTTCCCCGTATTTCTCAAGAAAACGTTCTTTCAGTTCCCGCTGGTCCTCCACGGACCGGTAGGCAGAATCGATATCGATGAAGATCCCTTCTACCTCCAGACTGGCCTTCATGCGCTGATATGCCTCGCCGGTCTTTTTTTCTACATCGATCGGATTGCCCATGGAATTCGTGACCGTGATGGTTTCCAGTTTCTCTTCCCATCCTTCTGGCAGGGGATGGTCCTGATTCACCAGTACCAGATAATTGATATTCGGCTTTCCTTCATTGATCAATTCGACGAACTTTCCCAGCGCGCCCGTGAGCTTATCGATCGTTTCGCCGGAAGCCACCGTGTCACGGGATGTATGGATCCTTGGCGTATAATATCCGACGCCTTTCCGATAGAATCCCGCGCACACACCGATGCCTTTCCGGAAGCTCTTCTGATCACTGTTCATTTTGGCATGATCTGAAGAATAGATGTGCGCGCCGATCGCCTCCAACGCCTGCTTAAGCGCCTTGCAGGACGGATCGTCCTCCGCGCTGTCCGGGATACTGATCACAAAATGATCTCCGTTGCCCACACAGTCCATGTTGATGGTCAGGAGCTTTTCCTGCTGATCCGGATGCGCTTTTGTCCATGCAAGGGATCCTTTCCTTCCTTTTTCCTCGTCATCGAACAGGATGAAAGCGAACTCTTTCCGCCCGCTGAGCATCCGGATGAGATCAAGCACCGCCGCGGTACCGGAAGTGTTATCGTTTTTGTTGTTCTTATTGGCCGGACCGAAGAAGGCAATATAGCAAAGGATCAGATAGACGCCCAGATAGACTGTTACGAATCCGGCTCTCGCCTGAACGGTGCCTGGACCTCCCAGGGCCTGTCTGACCAGCAGTCCCGCCACGAGAGCGATCAGAATGATAGTCCCGATCGTACCGGCAACATAAACAAGATGCAGGATGCGGTTCGTCGGCATCAGGATATTGGGCACGAGCGCACGCCTCGGTGTATCGTAATGTGCCGTAAAAAGCACTTTCGCGTTTTCCGGGTCTCCGATCACCAGATTGATATGGCCCTCGTTCTCCTCTTCCCGTGCCTCGAATCCGGCTTTTGCCGCCTGCTCCGCGGCGAACTTCCGAAAAGCCTTTTTCTGCTCACCGGAACGACGAACAGGAAACTGTTCGTTGATTTCATCAATACAACTCAAGGATCTTCCTCCCCGCAGCTGTCATTAATCTTTCTTTTCGTCCTTTTTCTTCTTATCACGAAGGAAATACTTGTCGAGTTCTTTCTTCATCTCGTCGTTCATACCGGTTTCGATCGGCAGGACGGCGCTGTTCGCGACTTTCTCGATGAATTTCGCGGAGAACTCACCCATCTCCTGCATTTTCTGAGCGGACAAGACTGTCGCCAGATCATATCTCGTATGGATCTCAGCCGTTTTCGTTCCGCGGGAAAGGCCAAGGGCCGGGATCCCTTTGTCACAGAACGGCGCGGAGTCGCTGGAATGAACGCCTGTCCGGAAGGCCGTCGACCAGCCGATCTCTTTGCAGTATTGCTCAGCATAGTTTTTCAGTTCATCCCCTCCGGTGATAAAGACCAGGTTGGAACCGAGGGTCGTGCCGCACATATCGAAGTTGAAACAGAATTTGATCTGTTCCACCAGATCAGGATTCTGCGCAACATACGCTTTGCTGCCCAGAAGGCCCTGCTCCTCGCTTCCGCACCAGATGAAGCGAAGTGTTCGCTTTGTAGGATGCTTCAGGAAATACTGATACAGATACAGCAGATTAGCGGAACCGGTCGCGTTATCCCAGGAGCCGGTACCGAAAAGCACGCTGTCATAGTGGGCGGTCAGGACGATATCCTCTTTCCCTTCTTCCGTACCCGGTACGACTGCCAGGATGTCATGTGACGTTGCTTCATATTCACGCTGTTTCAGGTTCACGCGTATCATTGTGACGTCTTTTCCGACCATTTCCATGGCGTCAGACGCGCGGATCATAAACCCGGGGACCTTACCAAGTTCCAGGAACGGGTCCCGCATGGGCCGCGGCATCAGATCTGAATCATCCGGGGTATCGTACCATTTGCCGCTGATCGTGATAAACGCCGTTGGCTTTTTCTCGCAGATCATTTTATAGGCGTCATAGGAAAGCATATCGATCATAACGATCGTATCGGACAGATCTCCTTTTCCCAAATAGTCGATCGCCTCTCCGCGTTCCAGATACAGCAATTTATACTCGCCTTCGATCTCGCCGCTTCTGCCGTAGGGAACCGCTTCGATCTTCTTCTCATAGGGCTCTGTTACCGACATCTCACAAGTGAAGCATTCATAGGCCGGGATCTGGAACGGCATCAGTTCATAGCTTCCGCCGGCTTTTTCGATCTCATCCGTAAGGATCTTGGCTGCTTTCTCTTCTTCCGGGGTGCCTCCCCAGCGTACAAAGCTCATCGCTTTCACGATATCCAGCTGATAATTACCTGTACGATCCATCATAACCTTCCTCCTTAAATTTATGCTTTATTGTCGAACATCTCCGCCGCTTTTTTCAGATGATCCGTGATGGGAAGATGCTGCGGGCAAGCCCTTTCACACTGACGGCATTCGATACACGTACTTGCTAAGTTTCCGTCCGCCGTGGCCGTCTGATAAGCGGCCTTCGCTTCCTCGATCTGTCCGCCTCCGAGTTGTTTGTTCATCGCGGCAAAGATTTCCGGGATGGGGATCTGTTTGGGGCATCCCTCCACACAGTAACGGCAGGCCGTACAGGGGATCGTCGCCGCCCGGCCGAGGATGCGCTGGGCTTCATAGATCGCTTTCTGTTCTTCTTCGTCCAGCGGCCGGAAGTCCTTCATGTAGGATAGATTATCTTTCATCTGATCGATGTTGGACATGCCGGAAAGGACGGTCAGAATGCCGTCCAGGGAGGCGACGAAACGGATCGCCCACGAAGCGTAGGACATATCCGGATGGATCTTTTTGAAAAGCTTTTTCACTTCTTCCGGCGGATTCGCCAGATTCCCGCCCTTCACCGGCTCCATGACCGTGATCAGTTTGCCGTGCTTACGGGCGACTTCATAGTTCGCGCGGGAAGTGACTCTCGGGTTCTCCCAGTCCGCGTAGTTCAGCTGCAGCTGGACGAAATCCACCTCGGGATGATCGGTAAGAAGCCTGTCCAGAAGCTCGGGGCCCGCGTGAAAGGAAAAGCCCACGTTGCGGATGATCCCCTTGGCTTTCTGCTCGCCAATGAATTCCCAGAGTTTCAGCCGGTCATATTTGGAGTAATTATTCTCCATCAGCGCGTGAAGCAGATAGTAATCAAAATACCCCGCGCCGGTTCGCTCCAGACTGGTCTCGAACTGCCTGATTGCGGCTTTGGTCGTTGGCGTGATCATCGAGTTCAGTTTGGTCGCCAGCGTATAGGAATCTCTGGGATGCCGTTCCACGAGCGCTTTTCGTGTCGCTTTCTCCGAACCCGGATAGATATACGCGGTATCAAAGTAGGTAAATCCCGCTTCCAGGAACAGATCGACCATGGTCTTCACCTGCTCCACGTCTATCCCCAGTCCCTTTTTCGGCAAACGCATCAGGCCGAATCCCAGCTTGGGCGTGTCTTTTCCGTAAACGACTGCCATTTTTCTTCTCCCGTCCAGTCGGACAATTACAGGATCTTTTCCATTCCGATCTTCTGCGGCACCAGGCCCATGGCCTCGTAAAACCGCTGCGCACCGGGGTTGCAGCTCCACACGTTCAGTGTGATATTGTAAAATTCTTCCGCCTTCGCGTAGGCCAGGACATGCTCATACAGCGCCTTGCCGACGCCCTGTCCGCGGCAGGCCTCATCCACACAGATATCGTCGATATACAAGGTACGGATATCGGTCAGGACATGATCGCCGAGGATCTGTTTGTGGATACAGAAAGCGTGTCCGTTCACTCTACCCTGTTCATCCGCACAGACAAAAACCGGTGTCGTATCGTCTGCCAGGATCTGTTCGAGTTCCTGTGCGTTATACTTGGTCGCCGGCCCCTTGAACAGATCCGGTCTTCCCGTGTGATGCACCATATCGACCTGCACGAGCAGTTCCAGGATGCGGGGAATATCTTCTTTAACAGCTCTTCTTACGTTATTCATGATTCTTCTTCTTTCTTTTCGCAAAAATGCAGTAGATCCCGTAACCGATCGCCACACCGATACTGTTCAGGATGAGATCATCCACATCGGAAGCCCTTGTATAGAAGGGAAGCTGCAGGATCTCGATCAGCAGCGACATTCCCGTGCCCACAAGGAACACTTTCCAGAACCGGTCCAGTTTCCTGTAGAGGATCGGCAGGATGATACCGGTTGGAATAAACATCGTGACGTTGCCGATCAGGTTCAGCAGCAGATCTTTTCTCGTTTCAAAGTAAAACAGATGGATCCAGGGTATCAGGTTCACCCGGAGCGGCAGGATCTGCTCCGAGTCAAAAGGTAAAGGCTGAACCTGTCCGTTCAGGCGGGCCATGGGGAAAAAGGTCAGCCGAAGTAAGACCGCCAGATTCACGTACATCAGGAGCAGCAGCGCTTTTCTCTTCCAGTTGATCCGGTGCTGCCGCAAGGATCGAACCACCCCCAGCAGGATCCAAAAGACCGCGAAAATCAGCTCTGCCGCAATAAAAGGTATCTCAAAACTCACTCTTTAAAAACCACCTCATACCCGCTGGAGTATTCTGCTGAATTAAGGAGCCCACGGATCAGGTTTTCCGCGTTATCCCTGACGCTGTCCAGAAGTTCCTGATCGTTCATGACCCGGTTTGCGGTTTTCTCCTGCAGTACCGCCAGCAGATCCGTGGTCACTTCCATCGTCTGCTCCGTAAAGATCGAATTCTTGATCTCATAGTAGACGAAGGAATGAAAGTCGATCTCATTCGCGACGATCTTCACCTCCGGCAGATCGACGGTGATCTTTTTATCTTTTTCATCGACCAGAAAAACGATCTTGCTGAAATCGATCCCCAGGCTGACCGTGCCTTCATAGGTGAAAACGACCTCGTCCGTCGTCAGCGGGATCTTGAATCCGTTGATCTCCTTGTAGGACTGGAACGAATCCGCGTCCTTGTAGTAATAGCGTGTCGTCACCAGGTCGCTGGCCGGCGCGATCACTTCCTTCAGGTAGCGGATCTCCAGCTTGGAATTCTGTTCTTCAACGACCTCATCTGCCGGCTCTTCCAGATCGACCGATTCGTTCTTGTGGTGGTTCACGGGCTCCGACTGGTTTCTGCCAATGAAATAGGTTCCGATCGCGACTCCCGCCATGACCACGCAGATCGTCACGATGATCGCGATCCAGTATTCTTTCTTCATTTCCGGCCTCCTTTACAGGAATATCAGGCTGAGGGCGATCAGCATCTGTCCAATATAGTAAAGTCCGATGTTCGTGACGCGCAGGGTAAAGCGCGACTTTCCTCCGAACGTATTCAGGATCAGCACGACGTCACTGATCAGGAACAGTACCGCGCCGGCAGCAAACAGCCAGGTAAAGGCGGAACTCTTCACGATCAGATTACAGATGGCGGCACAGTTCAGGAAAACGATCGCGCCGATATAAACGATCCCAAAGATCTTGAAAGCCATCTTGGCGGTGATCTTCGACAGGATCCACCACATCAGCAGCGCTGTCAGGATCACGGCAGCGATCAGGCAGATCAGCCACTTCCCGCTGATGGGCAGGACAGCCGCCAGATACAGGATGTGTCCGGAAAGGAACACCAGGATCCCCACCAGAAAGACCAGCTGGCCCTTCTCCTTAAACACGTAGCGAAGATTCAGCAGGACATCCGCGATCAGTCCCAGGATGAGGCCGATCACGATCAGTCGGGCGATGGGCGTACCGGGACTTGATAAAATGCCCAGCAGCACGAAACACAGAGAAGCCAGGCCCTTCAGGCAAACGGCAGTGACATAGTTTTCCTTCTTCTCCTGCATCAGAAACAGGTAGGCGACCACCAGACAGATGGGAATCAGAATAAACTTGATCATTTCGCTCCTTTCCACACGTTTCGTGTTACGTTCCTTGTTCAGAATCCCAGATTATCATTCACCAGGATAATATGGATCCTGTCTTTATGCCGGGAAAAGCGGGTGATCAGAAACTGGCAGCAGATCGTATCCGGAGATTTGCAGTTAAAGCATGCGCCGGTTTTGGTACAGGGTGTGTTAAGACCAAAGCGCTGCGCGTTGATCGGCGCCGCCACGTTCCTGGCACGTTTCAGAGCACCGTCGACATCGCTGCAGACCTTGTTCATGCCCACGATCATCACGACTTTCTTTGGTCCTTGCGCGATCGCGGAAACACGGTTCGCGTTGCCGTCGATATTGATCAGTACACCGTCCTCCGTAATGGCGTTAGTGCTGGACAGGAACACGTCCGCGTCATAAGCGAAGAGCATGGCTTTGCGCTTGTCTTCGTATTCATCCCGGTCGATAAAGTTGTAGTTGCCAGCTTTCAGCGCTTCGACCAGTCCGATCTCATGGACACTCATACCGCCACCCATGGTGACATTGCTGCCTTCCGGGATGAGACTGAGCGCTTTCTCGAGCGCATCCTGTCTGGTTGCGCAGTAATAACCGGTCATATTGCGTGACGCAAGTCCTTTGATGACTTTCTGCGCCAGAAGTTCGTTTCTTTTCAGTATATTTTCGTTCATCAGGATATCCTCCTATGTGCTTAGACTTATGCTTTTCTATCCTTTTTATCATATCAGTTTGAAGCGCATTTGTCCATAGAAAGCTATGATGGAATCAGGCCAGAAAGTGGTTGAAAAAGACCGGGAAAATTGCGATAATAAGAAAAAGAATCTTCTGAGGGAGGCTTGGAATGGGATCTACGGTTTTCAGCGGCGAAGTCTGGACAAACGTTCATCCGGACATCATGGAGCGGCTGTTTGAGATCAATTCGGTACCTGTGGATGGCAAGGTCGGTCATGACAGTTATACGAAAAAAGCCAGAGAGCTCATGCAGGCGCAGTTTGACGGCCCGGTCTGGATCACCGAAACGGTCAATGGGACCGCCGCGAACATTCTGGCGCTGAAATGTCTGCTGAAGCCCTGGAGCAGTATCGTCTGCGCGGATGTCACGCATATCAACACCCATGAATGCGGCGCCGCCGAGTTCAATCTCGGCGCCAAGGTGTTATCCGTTCCGGCACCGGCCGGTAAGCTGACACCGGCTCTCGTCGAAGATGTCCTGGACAAAAACCGGGCTTATCATCTGATGCCGACAGTGCTCGTCCTGACACAGCCCACGGAATACGGTGTGCTCTATTCTGTTCCGGAACTGAGAGAGCTGACCGAAATGGCTCACGAGAACGGGATGGAAGTCTATATCGACGGCGCCAGACTTCCCTTCGCCCTTCAGGCATTGGGGATCGGCCTCAAGGAGATGATTGAAGAACCCGATATCGACGCCTTTTCCTTTGGCGGGACCAAATGCGGGGCCATGTTCGCGGAGATGGTCGTCTTCCGCCGTGAAAAGGATAAGGACCATCTTCAGTATCTGCAGAAACAGACCCTTCAGCACTTCGACAAGTCCAAATTTCTGGGCGTCCAGCTGGAATATCTGCTGGAAGACGAAAACTGGCGCCGTATCGCGAAACAGATGAACGAGACCGCCGGGGCGCTGGCTTCCCGGCTCGCGGAAAAGGGGATCCGTCCCGTCTATCCCGTCGACACCAACATGGTCTTCGTTCAGCTCTCAGAAGATCAGCTCTCCCGCGTCCGTACTGTATTTGACCTTCATTACTGGGATCAGAAAACAAAAGCTGTCCGGCTCTGCTGCAGCCATGAAACAACGATCAACGACATAGAAAAAATGGAGGAACTCTTATGAAACTTGGAATTCAGCTCTACTCTGTCCGAGGCTCTTTCCAGCAGGACCGTTTCGGAACACTCAAAAAACTGTCCGATACCGGCTATCATTATGTGGAAGCCGCGAATCACAATGCCGCGGTGGATGACGGCGTCGGATTCGGCTTTCCGGCGAAAGAATTGAAAAAGAATCTCGCGGACCTTGGTCTGCAGATCGTAGGCAGCCATATCAACCCGCTGCGTCTCGACCGTCTGCCCGCCGTCCTGGATTATCATCAGGAACTGGGCAACAAACAGATCGGCTGCGACATAGAGTTCTTTCCGCTGAATGATCTCGATTACATCTATCGGCGCTGCGAATTCTTCAATGAAGTCGGCCGGATATGCAAAGAACGCGGCATGCGCTACTATTATCACAATCACTATATGGAATTCCAGCGGATCGACGGAAAACCCATCTATGACATTATCATGGAAAATACAGATCCGGATCTGGTGTTCATCGAACTGGACACCTACTGGGTCTATCGCGGCGGATTTGACGCTGTGGATTACATCCGGAAATATAAGGATAGGCTGGTCCTTCTCCACCAGAAGGATTTCCCCAAGGATGCCCCTCAGGTTATGAATATGTACGACGGCATCGTCGACGAATCGAAAGAAGTGACCAGTCAGATCTTCCAGGATACGAAGGAAGAGCGCTGCTTCACCGAGATCGGCACCGGTATCCTGCCCATTCAGGATATCATCGATGCCGCTTCCGACGCTCCAAACCTTGAGTATATCATCCTGGAGCAGGATCACACCCAGCTGCCTGAGCTGAAATCTATCGAAGTGAGCATGGATGCCTTCAGAAAGTTCAAAGGCGTCGAGTTCTAGCAGCTTTTTGTCATTCATCCCCAGAACGTTTTTCACAATCTAAAAGTCTCCTCCGTAGACTGGGTTTTTCCCAGAGCACGGAGGAGGCCTTTTCCTTAGTAGCAAGGTGAGTTGCTTTTTTGAATTAACCTTGCTACCCTACAGCTGCCAACTAGCAAGGTGAAGGGCATTTTTGAGCATACCTTGCTACCATTCTAGCAAGGTGGTGTGCTTTTTTGAATTAACCTTGCTACCTCACGGCTCTCAGTTAGCAAGGTAGAGGGTATTTTTGAGCATACCTTGCCATTTTCGCAACGAGAATAAAGAAAACGCACCTTCAGGAAGGATGCAAAAAAGCCAGCGGCCGTTTGGTCGCTGGCTTTTTGTATTTGTTTCTCTCAGATAACGCCGAGGGGAATCAGGATGACGAGCAAAAGCGCGTCCAGACCCCAGATGCCGATCAGGAACTTTTTCCGCTTTTCCGGCGCCATGTCGGGCACGTAGTTGCTGGCCAGGAAAAAAGGAATGTAGGTGGTGATAAAGACCGGCAGAACGCCCCACCACTTGTAGACCCAGATAAAGGAATGATTGCTGGTGCCAGCCAGGAAGGATTCGACCAGCGCGAAAAGAAGCGCCATCTCCAGCGCGCCGAGAAGTTTGCAGCTGATACCTTTCTTTCCGCCTTTGGTGAAATAGCGTTTACTGCGGTCGGCAGGCAGCATCTTGAAGGAGATCATGCCGGCCAGAGAGAACATCATCGAGAGCTCCCAGCATACACCGATCAGCAGGATAAAGGTCGTGGATTCGTTCGATACGGCCCAGAGCGGATATCCGAAGATCTTCGCGATAATAGCGTTGCAGATCTCGTAAAGCCAGTGGACACCGTAAAGCGCCAGCGCCGCGTAGATCATTTCGTAGTTTTTCTTATGGATCTCGGTCCAGTACACATAGAAGACCACCGCCAGAATAAAGATAAAAGTCCAGTTGAAGTTTTCCGTGCTTCTGACAACAATACTGTTCACCCAGCCCATCGATTCGGGCGAACCGTCACCCCAGAACTTGAACATTCCTTGCCTCCTTACATCGTTTTATCGACTGTTTTTTCCATCACATCATAGCAGAGATAGTCGCCGTTCCCGGTCGGAATGATGTGGTATTCTGTTTCTTTGTATCCGCGGAGCAGATAGATCTTCTTGGCCGGAAGAGACGCGTCCATCCGGATCGTATCAAACGAGGCACTGATCTTCTCTTCCGCGAAGTTAAGCAGCGCCTGTCCGAAACCTTTATGCTGCATTTCCGGCAGTACGAACAGACGGTTGATCTCATTACCGGCGACGGTCACCGTCCCGGCGCATGTTCCTTCCTCTGTCAGAAGATAAACGATCCCGGCTTCGATATCCCGGAGGATCCGCTCGTCAGAATGATGCTCTGAGAAAAACTCTACCGCTCCGGCCGGATAATACTTTGGATATACGCTGCGGATCGTCGTTTGCGTGATCGACCTGACGATCTCAAAATCACCCAGCTGCGCTTTTCTGATCTCCATAATTTTCCTTTTCTATCACTATTTGTTGATGATCTTCGTGCTGAGCCAAAGGATCACGACAAAGCCCACGATCATAACGATGAGACCGGCAGCCGTGCTGAAGATCCCTACCAGACCGCCAAGGAACGGAGCAATGGCCGCCAGCGCGATCACTTTGGCCATCTGCACAGCATACCGCTCCGGGTGATCCATCTTCGCCGCATAGTGCCGGGGTATCATGCGCGGATCCTTCGACCTGGCCAGCCAGCCGGCATAGATCAGCAGTGCCGCGGAGAAGATAAACAGTAAAATGGAAACGGGATTCATCGACATCGTGTCCATTAAGGTACCTCCTTTACCGGATCTTCTGGATAATGCCGCGGTAGAAGTCCACCGCACCGGGCAGGGAAACAGTATCCAGGTATTCGTTCAGACCATGCATACCTTTCATCTGATCCGGGCCAAAGAGTACCGGTGAGAAGCGGATGCAGGCGTCGCAGATCTTCTGGTAATTGCGGGCGTCCGTACCGCCGGTCATCACGTACGGACATACCGGAAGTCCGGGGAACGTCTCATGGATGACCTCTTCCACCAGATGATAGGCTTCGCTCTTCGTACTGACCGGTTCGAGCGCGTCATACCCGAAATTCTTTGAGATCACCAGATCGTATTTCTTCGCGATCTCTTCGATGATCCTGTCGCTCTCTTCCTTCCCCTGGTGCGGGATATAGCGAAGGTTGATGTTCAGCGTCGCTTCCTGCGGCATCACGTTCGCTCCGTCGGAACCGCTCTGCTGCGTGAAAGCGATGGTCGTCTTCAGAAGCGCGCCGGCCTGCGGGGATATCTTCGGAAGCAGTACTTTCAGAAGCGGTTTGAAGAGCCAGAGATTGCCGAAGAGAAAACGCATATAGAAGGGGCCGTAGCCGGACAGCGCCTTAAACATGGCTTCTGTTTCCGGCTCGAATTCCACGGTCATGGGATCATGCTTCTCGATATCCGCGACGAACTTCGCAAGCCGGGCGATCGGGGAATTCTTCTTCGGATAACTGCTGTGGCCGCCGTTCGAGTACGCGGAGACGGTCAGGTTGCCCATGCCCTTCTCCAGTACGCCGACCATCGCGAAATTGCCCTTGATCCCGCTGATCGGCTCGGTGACGATCGCGCCGCCCTCGTCGCAGACCAGGAACGGTTTGATTCCGCGTCTCTCCAGTTCCTCCACGATCTTCCGCGCGCCGGGACCGTCCACTTCTTCGCCGCTGGAAGAAGCAAGGTAAATATCCTGCTCCGGAACGAAACCCTCTGCCAGCAGTTCCTCCACGGCCTGCATGAAAGCGAGGACCGAGCATTTGTCGTCAGAACTGCCGCGTCCCCAGATCTTGCCGTTCTCGATATCGCCGGAGAAGGGTTCGTGCTCCCACTTGCCTTCCGCCGGGACCACATCCTGATGTCCCATCAATATGACGGGCTTATCCGAATTCCTGCCTTTCCAGTAATATAAAAGGCTTCCGTCGATCTCGGTCTTCTCAAGATTCTGATGCAGCAACGGGAACAGTTCTTCCAGCACTTTATGAAAGCCCAGGAATTTCTCCCGCTGGACCTCTCCGATGCGTGAGACGGTCTCATACTGTACCATCGCGGCCAGCTTCTTCGCGTAGGCCTCTTCCCTTTCCGGATCCGCCTTCGGTTCCCACTCAGAAGTCTTTTTCCCCTTCGCGAGGGTATTACCCAGCGCGGCGCCTAAGAGTAGCGGCAGCGCGAGAACGCCGGGGATCAGCCATGGTTTCTTCATGCCTTTGCCTCCTTTTCTTTCAGATGCTGCAGCAGCGCCAGCCCGATGGCGATCGCGCCGCTGGGAATGATCATAAAACTGGTGGACCCGGTCAGAGACGGGACCAGCGTAAACAGAAGCGTCATCACAAACAGGGTGATCACCGCTACTTTGAAGTTGCCTTTATAGTATTTGCAGGCCATCGCGCCGAACAGCGCCGGTACGACATTTTCAAACGCGGGCTGCAGAGCCGGTGACTGCAGGACCGGCTGCAGCGGGATCATCAGCATGACGCCGAGCGCCAGCACGATGATGGTCACCAGTGACGAGGTCGCAATGGAAAGCGTACTGATGATCTCGTTTTCCGGCGTACCGGATTTCGCGCCGACGATGTCCTTCGCGTTCATGGCACACGGGATCTTCATGTTGATCAAATTGCCGGTGATAAAGGCAAGATAGCTCCCGCCGGCTCCCAGCATGGGTACATAGATCAGGTATTCAACGATACCGCTGATCAGGTAGATGATGCCGATGGCCAGCATTGCCTTGCCGAAGGCGGCCATGTTCGGCATGGCGCCCAGATAGGCGCCGATCACGAACGGCGCGCCAAGCAGAAGGACCAGGGTAATGATCGTCAGGATCCGTCCGATATGATGGGTAGAGGCGATATAGCGCTCATAGATTTCCTGTTTTTTCATCTCTTCGCTCATGATCTCACCTCCTTACAGGATCCGGGCCAGAAAGATGGCCGCGGTCATCGCGCAGAGCATACTGCCGGCGATGGAAAAGCTGTCCAGCCATTCGGCTTTGAAACGGTTACGAAGATACTGGAAAAGAGCCATGGCCGCCGCGCCGACGATAGCTACGGCCAGCGGAATGGCGCTGCCTTTGAATGTGAAGATGCCCTCGCCGGAAATGAGGGAGCCGATATAGCTGCCGATATATGCGGAGACCAGACCGATGAACATCGCTGTCATGGCCTTGTCCCCGAAACCGGAAAGATCCAGTTTCTTCTTTTTGGTCGGTTTTTCCGGACCGGCTTCCGCTGTTTCCTGCCCTGCCGCGCTGTCTTCTTTTGTCTCCTGTCCGGCATCCCGCTCTGCAGGTTTGCTGAGTTTCTTCGTATAGGTCTTGCAGTGGAAGAAAGCCAGCACCATGCCCCACATGATGCAGGTGCTCATGACAAGCGCGATCGTACTGAATGCTTCCGGCGTCATCTGAGAAGCCGAAAGACTGGTAAGGCCGGTCTGTTCCGCGGCCGCTTCCGCAACCTGCGTCTCATAGTGCAGCGCGCCGATGACCGACAGTCTCAGCCATGGCCAGGGCGTACCCAGGCTTCCGGACAGAGCGATGACGCCCAGCAGGATCCCCACGCTGGGAAGCACCGCGAAGGTCGCGCTGGCAATAATGGTCCGCTTCATCTTCGCTACGTCCATCCCGATCGCCTTGCCGGCGCGGTAGGCACGCACCGCGAACACGATGCACACGATCGCCACGAATAACACGATACTGCCGCAGATGATATACATCACCGGGCTGTTCAGACGGCTTAAGATCTCCATCTGTTACCTCCTTGACCTTTATCTTTTCTTTCCTTTTCCGCCGCGCTTGCTTGCACGGATGGAACTTGCCATATCGATCAGCCGGACGCGGTCTCCCGTGCCGAGATGGATCCCGATCGCGCCTCTGGCGACCTTTCCCTGATGCGGGATCTCTTCCTGCTTGAAGCAGATAGAATAGCCCTTTTCCGTCTCCAGCGCGATATTCTCTCCGGTAAACGGCGCCACCGCGACCAATGCCGCTCCGTCCGCCAGCTTGGTCGCGTCGACGGCCCGTCTGGTCACATCGAACTCACCGGAGTCGACGCGCTTGACATATCCGTCGGAGGAAACGAAGATCCACTCCTCCAGCGGCATGAGCAGCAGGATCGACACGATATTCTCGGTCTTACTGTCATAGGACGTGATATTGTCGACCGGCACGCCCTTATCTCTTAATCGTCCGTACGGGATATCCTTTACCTTCAGGGTATGGGCCTTTCCTTTATCCGTGAAGAGGATCAGCTTCTGATCCGTGGAAGCCAGGATGATATACTTGTTTTCCGCTTCGATACTCTCGCGGTTTTTCTCGTAGACAGCCGGATCGACCGAACGAATATAGTGGAACCGGTCGGCCAGTACCACCACCGGAAGGATCTCTTCCGGCTTTTCTTCGATCACGATCTCCGCGGCATTGACGATCTCTGTCCGGCGAGGACGGCTGTATTTTTCTTTCAGTTCCAGGAGACCTTTTTTGATCTCTTTGGTCATCTCGGCATTCGAATCCAGCAGTTTCTCATACCGGGCGATATTCCTGGAGATCTTCCGGTAATCCTCCGTCAGTACGTCCAGTTCCAGTCCCACGAGCCGCTGCAGCCGAAGTTCCATGATGGCGTCCGTCTGAAGCTCCGTGAAGCAGAACTTTTTGGCCTGTTTCATGGATGTCCCGGTCTTGAAGATGATCCCGGAGGTATCGCCGGTCATCAGGCAGGCTCTCGCCTGCGCCACGGTCTTGGATCCGCGGATGACTTCCACTACCGCGTCGATCACATCGATCGCCGTGATCAGACCTTCGTCGATCTCCCTGCGGCGGGCGGCTTTTCTGAGCAGGTTCTGGAATTTCCGGGAGTAGATCTCATACTGGAAGTCCGCGTAGTCCGAATACACCGCCGCCAGGCTCATCGTTTCCGGCTTGCCGTTGGAAATGGCCAGAAGGTTATAGCCGTAGGTATCTTCCAGCTTGGTCTTCTTATACAGGATGTTGATGATGTTCTGCGCGTCCGCGCCTTTTTTCAGATCAAAGACGATCCGAATGCCTTCCTTGCTGGACTGGTTGGAGATATCGGTGATATCCGCCAGCGTCTTGTTTTCCACCAGGTCCGCGACGGACTGCAGGAACTTGCCGATCCCCTCACCGATCATCGTATAGGGGATCTCGGATACGACGATCCGGTCCTTGCCTTTCTCCGACTCCACACTGACTTTCCCGCGCAGCCGGATCTTGCCGGACCCGGTTTCATAGATCGTTCTCAGCGCGTCCTGATTTGCGATGATGCCGCCGGTCGGGAAATCCGGTCCCGGGATGAACTGCATGAGTTCTTCGGTCGTGGCGTCCGGATGATCCAGATAATAGATCGCCGCGTCGATGGTCTCGCCTACGTTGTGGGTAGGGATGTTGGTCGCCATACCGACCGCGATGCCCTCGGACCCGTTGATCAGCAGGTTCGGCAGCTTACAGGGAAGGATCACCGGCTCCTTCTCCTGCTCGTCGTAGTTCGGCATAAAATCGACCGTATTCTCACGAAGGTCGGCCAGCAGGACATTTTCGGTATAATCGGTCATGCGGCATTCGATATAACGCGACGCCGCGGCTTCATCGCCCTCGATGGAACCGAAGTTGCCGTGTCCGTCGACCATAGGCGCCATCTTCTTCCAGTCCTGGGCCATGACCACGATGGCCTCGCCGATGGACGAGTCCCCGTGGGGATGGTATTTACCCATCGTATCGCCCACGATACGCGCGACCTTCCGGTAGGGCTTATCCGAGGTGACCCCAAGCTCGGCCATATCATAGAGGATGCGGCGCTGAACGGGCTTCAGGCCGTCCCGCACATCGGGCAGCGCACGCGAAGTGATGACGCTCATCGAATAATCGATGTAGCTTTTGCGCATGACATCGGAATACTCGACGTCGATGATCTTTTCTTCCAGCAGTTCCAGGGCCATCTGAGTGCGCCCTTTTGTTTTCCTTGGCATAATGTATCCTTATCTGAAAGCCGCGGATCTTATAGATCCAGTTCGGCTAGATTGGCGTTTTTGTAAATGAATTCCTTGCGGATCGGGACATCGCTGCCCATCAGCATGGAGGTGGTCTCCGCGGCCATCGCGGCATCGTCAATGCTCACCCGCTTGAGCTGCCGGGTCTCTGGATTCATCGTCGTCTCCCAGAGCTGATCGGCATCCATCTCTCCAAGGCCCTTGTAGCGCTGAAGCTTAAAGGAACCTTCCTTATGTTTTTTGCGGTAGCTGATCAGCGCGGAGTCGTCATAGAGGTACTCTTCCTTCGCGCTGCCTCCTCTCGAAGGGATCACCTTGTAAAGCGGCGGCATGGCGATATACACGTGTCCTTCATAGATCAGCTCGGGCATCAGCCGGTAGAACAGCGTCAGCACCAGCGTATCTATATGGCAGCCGTCGATATCGGCGTCGGTAGCGATGATGATCTTGTTATAGCGAAGCTTCGCGATATCGAAGTCATTGCCATACCCCTCGGAAAATCCGCAGCCGAAGGCATAGATCATGGTGCGGATCTCTTCGTTCGCCAGGATCTTGTCCATAGAGGCTTTTTCTACATTCAGGATCTTGCCGCGGATCGGAAGGATCGCCTGATAATACCGGTCTCTTGCTGTCTTGGCGGAGCCTCCGGCTGAATTACCTTCCACGATAAAGATCTCGCATTCTTTCGGGTCTTTGGATTCGCAGTTCGCCAGTTTCCCGTTGGAATCGAAGGAGAACTTCTTTTTCGTCAGCAGGTTCTGGCGGGATTTTTCTTCCGACTTACGGATCTTCGCCGCTTTTTCCGCCTGGCCGAGCACTGTCTTCAGCGTATCCAGGTTCCGGTCAAAGAACAGCTCCAGCTGTTCGGAAGTGACCTTGGAGACCGCCTTGGCGGCATCCGGGTTGTCCAGCTTGGTCTTCGTCTGACCTTCAAAGCGCGGATCCGGGTGTTTGACCGATACGATCGCTGTCAGACCGGTCCGCACGTCCGTACCGGAGAAATTCTCATCTTTTTCCTTCAGAACGCCGATGGTACGGGCATAGCTGTTCAGGATCGTCGTCAGCGCTGTCTTGAAGCCGGTCAGATGGGTACCGCCTTCCGAGTTGTAGATGGTATTGCAGAAGCCAAGCGCGTTCTCATGGAAATCATCGGTATACTGGATCGCGCATTCAACTTCGATGTCTTCGGACTGTCCTTTAAAGTAGATCGGGTCGTGCAGCGCTGTCGAGGAGACGTTCAGGTCTTTCACGAACTTGCTGATACCGCCCTCTTCGTGGAACACGCACTCCCTCGGCTCCTGCCCGTCTTCCCGAAGATCCTTGAAATAGATCGTCAGGCCCGGGTTCAGATACGCGATCTCATGCAGACGCGACTTGATATCGCTTTCACGGAAACGCGTTTTCTCAAAGATCGTCTCGTCCGGCAGAAAGCTGATCTTCGTCCCATGCGCACGGGTCGGACGAAGCTTGGGAAGCAGATGATCCTTGTCCAGTTTTTCCGTGGGGACGCCCCGCTCATAATGATCATGATGGACAAAACCGTCCTGCGATACTTCGACATCCATCCAGGTGGACAGTGCGTTCACGGCTGAGGAGCCGACGCCGTGCAGACCGCCGGACGTCTTGTAGGCACCGTCGCCGAATTTGCCGCCGGCATGCAGCGTCGTCAGAACGACCCGCACAGCCGGCACGCCTTTCTTGTGAAGACCTACGGGGATCCCGCGGCCGTTGTCCTGCACCGTGCAGGATCCGTCCTTCCCGAGGGTGACTTTGACTTCACTGCAGAAGCCGGCCAGGTGCTCGTCGACGGAGTTGTCCACGATCTCGTAGATCAGATGGTTCAGGCCTTTGGTCCCGGTCGAACCGATGTACATGCCGGGACGGCGTCTGACCGGTTCGAGTCCTTCCAGGACCTCGATCGAATCCTGGTTATATACATTCGTTGCTTTAGGCATAAGGTTTACTTCCGTTATTTCACAAAGTAGTGCCGGGCGATCCATTTGGATAACCCGTCCAGTCCGGGATAGACGATCCGTTCGGACATATTCAGCTGGTCCAGCATGTCGCGGACTCTCCAGCGAAGATGCCGGTCGATGATATAGACGACCGTGTTTTCCGTATTCTTGTCGAGGAACCCTTCGACGTCATCCATCTCGGTCGGAATGATCGAGAAGAACGAGTACTGGTTCACGATGCGAGGTCCGATCGACGGCGGCTCGATCACGACCATCGAGTCTTTGCCCATATCCGCGTCATATTGATCGAGGCTGTTCGTGACTTCCGTCAGCATATCCACCGAAAAGACACTGGAAACGTTTTTCCGGATGACTTCCTGATAGGGCTCGGGCAGGAGCGAATGGATCTCATTCATATCGATCCGCCAGACCATCGAGTCGTGGTCTTCCATGGCATCGAGATTATCCTCCTCTACCGAGAAATGAAGCGCTACCAGGGCCGAATGTGTCCAGTCCAGCAGCCTGGTGGGCAGGCTGTGGTGCTGTCCGAGGATCATCTGGCGCCAGATCGACTGAGCGATCGTGGGATCCTCGATCACGGCGTATTTCGCGAAATTGTTGAGGATCGCGGGCTCCAGACTCTTCTGCAGATCCTTGCAGCAGCGTCTTAAGGTCGTGACCATCTTGAATTCGGTATTCGGCATGCCGCGGTATACATAGGAGCTCCGGTTGCGATGGATATCTTCCCTCCAGTCCTGCTCGGACAGAAGGGGCATCAGGTCTTCTATTTTTTCGATACGGATAACTTTGATCATCTTGCACTCCATCAGAAAAATATCTCTCACTATAGTACCATAGGAAGAAGCCTCTGGCAATAAGAAAAACCCGGCAGATCACTGCCGGGTCATCTTCTGAGAATGAACCTTATTTGTTGACTGTGATGCTGGTGACGCGAGGCTGCGGTCCGTAGTACCAGTACAGGAAGCACTCGACGTCGATGGTCTGTCCGACTTCCAGAGCCTGAGCCGCTTTGTAGACTTCGGTCTCGGGGCCGCACAGATAGGAACGTACGTTGAAGCTGTACTTCTGTCCGTTCAAGGATACATAGAAGTAAACATCGCTGCCTTCTTCACCGGAACCGTCCCAGTTGTACATGAAGGGAGCACCGCCGACTTCTTCACAGGGCTCTACGACCAGGCCCTTGAAGGTGACATATTCGCCCATGTGTTTCGCCAGCTCATCGGTATTCGCCAGGATACTGGTGTAATCAGCGGGAGAAGCGACATAGCTGCCTTCTTCGATCTCGAAGGACTCGGGGGAGATCTCGATCATCTCGGAATAAGCATCTTTGAAGCCGGTGACTTTGATCTTGGTACCGACCGTCAGCTTATCATACTGTTCCTGCGTGCAGGGAAGGTTGTAAAGGAAGTAGGCGCCGGTTCCGTCCTGTGTATAGACGACCGCGGCATCCTGCCACCAGGACTCTTTGCCCTGAACATAGGTCTCAACGACTACGTTGTCATACTGAGCGGCAGCCCAGTACTCATCGAAGGTCATGACGCCTTCGCTTTTCTGATTGGGGTCTTCTTCGGCTTTCTTGGTGCAGGCAGTCATCGCGAATACCATGCAAAGAGCCAGGACAAGCGCAAGCAGTTTTTTCATTCTTCGTCTTGTATGATGTAATCAGAAGCAGATCCATCATATTTCCTTTCGTTTGATTTCGTGGTTCAATACAACTCAGATACTGTGGACAATTGATTTTTCCCTGTAGCTTGACTACTCAATAGGAGTGTATTGCCGCTACCTTTA
>JAFZQZ010000026.1 GCA_017620135.1 Bacillota bacterium | reverse complement strand
GTGCCCGACCAACTGGGGCATGACGCCGCAGAAAGCCTTAGAGTGGATCGACGAGAAGATGATCCCGCAGTATCCTCTGGGCGTTTACCGCGATAAAGAAGCGGGCATCGGCCTGGCAAAGAAGGAGGCGTAAACGATGAAGAACTATGAGATCGTGATCGCCGGCTTCGGCGGACAGGGACTTTTATTCTCGGGGAAAGTGCTGGCCTACGCGGGCCTGCTGGAAGGAAGAGAACTCAGCTGGCTTCCGAGCTACGGACCGGAGATGAGAGGCGGAACGGCGAACTGCAATGTCATCCTGTCAGATACACCGGTAGGAAGCCCGATCGTGGACCATCCGAACGTGCTGATGGTCATGAACGCGCCGTCGCTGGACAAGTATGAACCGGCCGTGACGGAAGGTGGGTATATCTTCCTGGATTCGACGCTGATCACCCGGGAAGTCGAGCGGACAGACGTGGAAGTCTACCGCGTACCGGCCACGCAGATGGCGAACGAGATGGGGATGCCCGGCCTTGCCAACATGATCCTTCTGGGAGCAGTGATCGCGAAGACAGGCTGCATCGATGAAGCCGGTCTGGAAAACGCCCTGAAAAAAGTCATCCCGGCAAGGAAGATGGACCTTTTAGGCGCGAACCTGAAGGCCATTGCGGCCGGCAAGGACTATGTCGGATAATAGTAAAGACAAAACAAAGCTGCGGCAAAGAGTTTTTGCTGCAGCTTTTTTGGTGCGCCCGGCGGCGCACGTTTCTAACGGGTGCAAGTCCCGAATCCGCCCGGTAGCGGGAAGGATATAGTCGAAGGCAAGGGTGTCCATCGCGAGGTGGAATCTGAAGGAAGCCGGATGCTTGGGGGAAACGATCAACCCAGCGGACAAACTTCTGGCCTGACGAAAAGAAATCACATAGTAGGTTGTGCATGAGGGTAAGGCTGCCAAACAAGCCAAAGCCCAAAAGCTACACGGAATCATGTGCAATAAATGTGGCAGGTAGATGGAGGGAAAGAAACGTGTGGTACCCGGGGAGGTCTGCAGGGAACGCTTCGAAAGAGGCAACCATCATCGCAAGGTGATGCTGAGCCTGCAGAAGTCAGCAGAGGCCATAGTACTGCAGAAGCAGGAAGGGCCGAATCAACACAGTCCGGAGTAACCGGAGGAAGGAGGGAAGCGTGAAGAACGCAGAATACATCGGAGACGATGGCTGTCTGCAAAGAGATAGCACGGAATGCAAAGGGTATGCAGAAGCGCAGAGCGCTGACCGTCCGGAGACAGGAGAAACGGAAAGCAAAACGCCAAACCTGTTGGAGAAGATACTAGACAGGAATAACCTGAACAGAGCCTACAAACGGGTAAAGGCAAACAAGGGAGCGCCGGGAGTCGATGGGATGAGTGTCGAAACGGCGTTACCATGGCTCAAAGAGCACGGGAGAGAACTGACCGAGAGTATTCGAAGCGGGAAGTATAAACCCGATCCGGTAAGAAGAAAGGGAATACCGAAACCGGACGGAGGAGTACGAAACCTTGGGATACCAAGCGTCAAAGACCGGATCATACAGCAGGCAATATTACAGATGCTGATGCCGATCTATGAACCACTGTTTGCAGATGGAAGCTATGGCTACCGACCGGGAAGAAGCGGACAGGATGCAGTATTCAAGATAAGGGCATATGCGGAGGATGGGTATGAATGGGCGGTACTGTTAGACTTGTCCAAGTACTTTGACACGCTGAACCATGAGAAACTGCTGAACCTGCTTCGGAAAGAGATCGATGATGAGCGAGTCATACAGTTGATCAAAAGATTTATGAAAAGCGGGGTCATGGAAGACGGAGTAGTAATGCCGACAGAAGAAGGAAGCCCACAAGGCGGACCACTGTCACCACTGCTGGCAAACGTGTATCTGAACGAATTCGACCATGAATACGAAAGGCGAGGGGTACCGGTAATCAGGTACGCCGACGACATCGTGCTGTTGTGCAAGAGTGAAAGAGCGGCGGAAAGACTGCTGGAAGGCAGTATCCGCTACCTGGAAGGAAAGCTGAAACTGAAGGTAAACCGGGAAAAGAGTCACATCGCCAAGGTGAATTCGGTAAAGAAATTCAAATTTCTGGGGTTCGCCTACAGCAAAGGAAAGAACGGATACTTCATCCGGGTGCACCTGAAGACGAAGAAGAAAGCGAAGGACAAACTCCGGACCATCACTAAGCGTAACAGAGGTAGAAACGACAGACAGATCATGGCAGAAGTGAAGGAATACATGCGAGGATGGTTGAACTACTACGCAATAGCAGACATGAAGACAATGATGCAGGAGTGGGACGGCTGGCTGCGCAGGCGAATGCGCATGTATATCTGGAAACAATGGAAGAAACCACGAACAAGATATAATAACCTCGTCAAGCTTGGAATTCCGGAGTACTACGCAGGAATGACAGCTATGAGCAGGCGAGGATACTGGTTTGTGGCTGGAACCTCGAGTGTGGAAAGAGCCATATCAAACGAAAGACTCGTAAAAGCCGGGTATTGTGAACTATCCAGCGCTTACGAGTCAATCAGAAATGCTTGTGTTGAACGCGCCGTATACCGAACGGTATGTACGGTGCGGTGAGAGGACGGGGGCTAATCACCCCCTCCTACTCGATTGGATGGGCCGATGGACTAAGAATTGCAGAAACTCGGTTTTTTATCCCTTTTCAGCCGTTTCCAGGAGTTCAAGTGGACTAAAAATTGCAGAAACACAGGTTTTTATCCCACTTTTCAAGCGAAAATCAGAAAAAGTGGGATAAGAATTGCATATATGAAAAATCGTAACCCTTCACGTCCTGTTGATGCAGGTGAAAAGGGACAATAATTGCATATATGAAAAAACGTAGTCCAGTGGGCATAAGGCTCGGACAGGATAGTTGATCGCGGCAGGCTTAGCCCGCTGTTCCCAGCAAGCCGATCTCTTCGGCGTGGGCTTTCATGCCTTCGATACAGATCGCGGCGACCTCGGACACTTCCATCCCAAGCAATCCGCAGCCCTTTTGGATGGTCTCACGATTGCACTTGGCGGCGAAGCGTTTGTCCTTGAACTTTTTCATAAAACTCTTCAGTTCCAGATCGGTGATCCCGGCGGGACGCATACGGGCGCAGGCCTGAATGATGCCGGTCAGCTCATCGACGGTGAACAGGCTCTTTTCCAAAGATGTCTCCGGCTTCACATCCGTGCAGATCTCCCAGCCGTGGCTCAGGATAGCGCGAACGTCTTCGGGAGAAACGCCGGCGGCGAGCAGCGGCTCTTCTGTATGCTGCAGATGCTCGTCCGGATAGTTCTGATAATCATAATCATGAAGGTAGCCGACAGCTTTCCAGTGTTCCGGATCTTCTCCGAAATGTTTGGCCATCGCTTCCATGGCATAGCAGACGTTGAGAGAATGGATGATCAGGTGTTCTTCGGTAATGACAGGAGCGATGAGTTCCTTTGCTTTTTCAAATGTCAGTTCCATGATGGTTTTCCTTTGAATATAGAGATTTCTGAATAGTGTAGCATGAGGGCCGCGGAAATGCAAGAAAGAAGCATTCCAATGTTTCCCGTTCTGATTGAAGAATTCAGAAAGACAGTGTACAATAAGAGAAAAGCGGTACCCCAACAGAGAATAATTATTCGGAGGAAAACAAGATGAGTTTAACCGTCAACTTATATTATACCGGTGAAAACGGGAATGCCCTGAAATTCGTGAAAGAAATGGAAGAGAGCGGGATCGCCGCCGCTATCCGCGCGGAAGACGGAAATGTCAAGTATAACTATTTTCAGTCACTGGCCGATCCGGAGACCGTACTGCTCATCGATGCCTGGCACGATCAGAAGGCGCTGGACGATCATCACGCTTCACCTATGATGGGGCAGCTCGCGGCGCTTCGGGACAAATACGATCTTCACATGCGGGTGGAGCGATATGTTACCGCGGAGGATTACGCGGCGGATCATCAGTTCATCCGTCAGTAGAATAAGGACCGTTTCGGAAAGAGGTGTCAAATGGATCTGGAACTTTTGAAGGCGCGCCACAGTGTACGCCAGTATACAACGATGAAGATCCCGCAGGAAGTGAGGGATCAGCTGGACGCGTTCGTGCGGGAAATCAATGAAGTAAGCGGCTTGTCCATCCAGATCATCTACGACGATCCTGAATGTTTCAATACGAGGATCGCGCATTACGGAAGATTTGAAAACGCGAATAACTATATCGCGATCGTAGGGGAAAAAGCCGCGGATCTTGATGAAAAAGGCGGATACTACGGAGAGAAAGTCGTTTTGAAGGCACAGAAACTGGGGTTGAATACCTGCTGGGCTGCCATGGGAAAAGGCCGCGGTAAAGAAAAGATCGGTCCGGGCAAGGAAGAAGTGATCGTTATCAGCATTGGTTACGGACGGACACAAGGCTCTGCCAGGCGCAGCAAAAAGCCTGAGAAAGTCAGCAATCTTAATCCGGAAAGTCCCGAATGGTTCCGAAACGGTGTCGAGGCCGCGCTGCTTGCGCCAACCGCTATCAATCAACAGAGATTCTATCTGGAACTGGACGGAAAGACAGTGAAAGCGAAAATACCGAAGATCGGTATTTGGCTGAAAGTTGATCTGGGAATTGTAAAATGTCACTTTGAAATTGGAGCTGAAGGCACCGATTTCATATGGGCATAAGCCATAAATAGTAAAACTTTCGGCAGAAGTTGCCTGTGGCTTCGGAATATGATAGAATACTGCTTACGAGTTTTTTAAAACAAGGAAGAGACAGCATGGAAAACAAACAGAAAAAGATCATCCTGACGGGTGACCGTCCTACCGGCAGACTGCACCTGGGACATTATGTCGGATCACTGAAACGCCGTGTGGAACTGCAGAACTCCGGCGAGTTCGACGAGATCTATATCCTGATCGCGGACGATCAGGCGCTTACCGACAACGCGGACAACCCGCAGAAGATCCGCGACAATATCATCAACGTCGTACTGGACTACCTGTCTGTCGGGATCGATCCGGCCAAATCCACCATTTGCGTTCAGTCCGCGCTGCCTGCGCTGCATGGGCTGACTTTCTACTATATGAATCTGGTGACCACCGCGCGCCTTTCCCGCAACCCAACCGTCAAAGCAGAGATCCAGATGCGCGGCTTCGCGGATGAAGGACTTCCGGCAGGCTTCTTTGCCTATCCGGTCTCCCAGGCGGCGGATATCACCGCGTTTGACGCGACACTGGTGCCGGTCGGAGAGGATCAGCTCCCGATGATCGAACAGACCAGGGAGATCGTTGAAAAGTTCAACAAGATCTACGGTGAGACGCTGGTCCTTCCGAAAGCCATGATCCCGGAAAACGAGACCCAGCGCCGCCTTCCCGGTGTGGATGGCAAGGCAAAGATGAGCAAATCCCTGGGCAACTGTATCTATCTGTCCGATGATCCCAAGACTGTCGCGAGCCAGGTCAAGAAGAAAATGTTCACCGACCCGACCCATCTTCGGATCGAAGATCCAGGCCATACGGAAGGCAATGTCGTCTTCACCTACCTGGACGCGCTTTGCACGGACGATCATTTCAAAGAATACCTGCCTGAATACAGCTGCCTGGAAGAGCTGAAAGCCCATTACCGCCGCGGTGGTCTGGGCGACGGTACGTGTAAGAAGTTCCTTATCAACGTACTCGAGGAGACCCTGTCTCCGATCCGGGCAGAACGTGCCAAATGGGCGGCCGATATCGATTCGGTCTACGACATCCTTCTGGCCGGGACCGCCAAAGCGGTGGAAAAGACGAACGCTACTCTCAGCCGTGTCCGCAAGGCAATGGCGATCGATTACTTCGATGACCGCCGGATCGTGAAAGAGTGGGAAAACATTCTGAAAAACTGATTCTGAATCACAGGAGGACGAGATATGCTGCCGGAGATCAGAGAGTACAATCAGGCGAAAGTTCTGTTTGTAGACGGAAAACCGTTTTACGCGGTGGGAGGAGAAGTACACAATTCGGATGCGTCTTCCCCCGCCTATATGCAGGAAAAGATCTGGCCTGTCGCTGACCGACTGGGGATGAACACGGTATTGCTTCCTGTTTCGTGGGAGCTGGTCGAGCCTGTGGAAGGGGAGTTTGACTTTTCTATCCCGGATGAGCTGATCCGCCAGGCCAGAAGATGGAATAAACGGATCATCTTCCTGTGGTTCGGATCCTGGAAAAACGCGGAGATGATGTACGCGCCGGCCTGGGTAAAGCAGGACAGGATCAGGTTCCGCCGCGCACAGATCGTGAAGGGTGAGGATAAATCCCTGCGCGATATGGGAATAGCAAAGATCCCCTACTATTCGATCTCCTATCTGTGTGAGGAAGCCATGAAAGCGGACGCGAAAGCGTTTGCTGCATGGATGGAGCACCTGAAAGAATTCGATTCTGAAGAAGCGACTGTCATCGGCGTGCAGGTGGAAAACGAGACCGGTCTTTTGGGCAGTGCCAGAGAACGTTCCGATGAGGCGGACATTGCCTATGCGCAGCCGGTGCCGGAAGAGTTTATCCGTTATATGAAGTCCCATACCGGGACCATGAAGGAAGATGTCAAAGCCGCGGTGGAAAACGGCGCGCAGCAGGGCAGTTGGGAAGAGGTCTTTGGCGAAGCGGCTGAAGAGATCTTCAGCGCTTACCACATCGCGCGTTTTGTGAATACGGTAGCGACTGCCGGGAAAGAGGCTTATCCGCTTCCTCTGTTCGCGAACTGCTGGCTCGTCCACAAGAACGATGCACCGGGCAAATACCCGAGCGGCGGCCCGGTCTCCCGGATGCGTGAAGTGTGGGAATACTGCGCGCCTGTGATCGACGCGCATTGCCCGGATATCTATGTGCCGGAATTCCTCGAGGTCTGCGATGACTACAGCCGCGAAGGAGCACTTCTGATGATCCCCGAAGCGGCTACCCATTCCTACGCAGCTCCGCGCCTTGCCTATACCATCGGACACTACCACGCGATGTGCTATTCGCCGTTCGGCTTCGATGATATCGGTAAACCGTTCACCGCCCTCCAGGGTTATCTTTTCGGTATGGATGTTACCGATCCGGCGCTGAAGACACCGCAGGACGCGGACATCTACGCACAGATCGCGAAGAGCCTCGTCTCGATGATGCCGATCATCGCTCCGTGCTACGGGACGTCGAAGCTGCAGGCAGTCTGCGCCGAGCGTAAAGAGCCTATGAATTTCCTTGATTTCGGGAAACTGAAGGTGATGGTCATTTTCAAGAATCCGCTGAATCCTTCTGCCACGAACGGTGTGGCCCTGGGCGTACAGACGGCGGAAGACGAGGCATATCTGCTGGTCTACCGGGGGATCCTTTCTTTCCTTGCCGGGGACGCGAAGAGCCTGGACATCCTGGAACTGGAAGAGGGAAGTTTCGAGAACGGCCGGTGGCACAGAGGACGCCGCCTGAACGGCGATGAAGCCGCCACCCTGATGTTCGACGCACCGACTCTGATCCGTGTGAAAGTCCATACGTACTAAGTTCTGAAATTAAAAAACGCCGCGCTGTGCGGCGTTTTCTTATGATAGGCAGGATCAATAGTTCTCTTTGCGTACTTCGAAGTATGCCTGAGGATGATTGCAGACGGGGCAGACCTCCGGAGCCTTGGTCCCTACGACGATATGACCGCAGTTGCGGCATTCCCAGATCGTTACGCCGGATTTCTCGAAAACCTCGCCCGCGTTGATATTCGCGAGAAGCTTGCGATAGCGCTCTTCATGGGCTTTCTCGATGGCGGCGACGCCGCGGAACTGTTTGGCCAGATCGAAGAAGCCTTCTTCTTCCGCTTCTTTGGCCATTCTCTCATACATATCGGTCCACTCGGCATTCTCGCCTTCAGCGGCCGCCAGCAAGTTCGCGGGAGTATCGCCGATGCCGTCCAGCGCTTTGAACCACAGTTTCGCGTGTTCTTTCTCATTCTCAGCCGTTGCCAGGAAAAGTGCGGCGATCTGTTCATAACCGGCCTTCTTTGCCGCGGAAGCAAAGTAGGTATATTTGTTACGGGCCTGGGATTCGCCTGCGAAAGCTTCCCACAGATTCTTTTCGGTCTTGGTGCCTGCATACTTGTTAGCCATTTTCGTTTCCTCCTCTGGAAATTTGATTTATAGGTTTTTAACGAACCGGACAGCCATGTCGATCCATACGGCAGCGTTCGGCTCGATGAGACGCGGACTTGCGGATGTGGTAGCATCCGCCAGGGAAAGGCCGTGCGGGCCTTTCGGGAACATATGGAACTCTGTCTTGATATGCGCTTCCTGCAGCGCATTGACGAACATCAGCGAATTCTCTACCGGTACCGCGTCATCTTCCTGGGTGTGCCAGATGAAGGTGGGCGGTGTGTTTTCGTTGACGGTATTTTCGAGCGAGAGACGTTCGAGCTGCACATCGGTCGCATTTTCTCCCAGCAGATTATCAAAGGAGCCGCGGTGAGCAAAACGTCCGGAAGTAATAACCGGATAACCGAGGATCTGGGCGTTGGGACGAAGGACTTCGGAAAAAGCTTCTCTTTCTGTACGGGACATAGCCGTGATGGTGGAAGTGGTCAGATCCGACGGGAAAAGGCCGAGAAGCTCCGCCACCTGCTTGGTCCTCCAGAAATTGCCGTAACTGGCCGCGAGATGGCCGCCGGCGGAAAAGCCCATAGTCACGATCCTGTCCGGATCGATGAAGTTTTCATAGGAAACACTGCGGACATATTTGACAGCCAGTCCGAGTTCCAGAAGCGCGGTCGGGAAAACGGCCGGCGCGACAGAATAGCGCAGGATGACCACATGGATCCCCTGGGCAAGGAAGCGCATGGCGACCGGCTCGGCTTCGCGGTCGGACGTAAAAGCATATCCGCCGCCCGGGCACAGGATGACACAGGGCCGCGGAGGCGCCGGGATCTCGTCCGACGAATCAAGAAAATAAGTGACAAGATAAGCGTTATCAGAAGATCCTTTGGTACGGATCTTTATTTTTTTATGGATCATGAGCATCAACCTCCTGACTGAATAGAAATAGTATATCACACCCGTCCCTGATTCTACAAGAGCTTCTCCCGGGCGATCCGGATGAAATCCTCCGCGAAGCGGCTCAGATACCGCTCTCGGTTGTAGCCGATCCCGATATAGCCGGCTTCTTCTTCCGCGAAAAGCGGGCAGATCTCGATCCGCTGGCGGATATAGGCCTCGGGAAAGCCTGAAGCGATATAATTACTGTTCAGGTAAAGCCGCGGACAAACGGTAAGTCCCACGCCCTCCGATGCCAGCGCCAGCGCCGTTTGGGTGTTGCTGGTCTCGAGTTTGATCAGCGGTTCGATCCCGGCTTCTTCAAACATCTTTGTGACGATAGAACGTACACGGTCGCCTTCTTTCAGAAAAACAAAGGGAAAGTCCCGGAAAAGGCGGATATCATGGGTCTTTCGGAACTGTTCCAGTACTTTTTGGCCTTGCTCTTCTCCAAACCGCTCCTCTAAAAGGCTGCGGGGGATGACCAGATAGAACTGCTCCGTCATCAAAGGGAAGACCCTGGCTTCTTCGAGCATGAACGGCGCGAAGCCGATCACGACATCCAGATCGCCGTGCGAAAGATGCCGCTCCAGTTCCCGGGTACTGTCCTCGAGGATCGAAAGATTGACCAGCGGGTAAAGGCGGATAAAGTCCGGAAGGATCAGCGGCAGAAGCGCCTGGCCCCTGGTATGCGCGATCCCGATCCGCAGCTGTCCGCGGACATTGCCGGAGATATCGGCCAGCATTTCCCGCGTCTGGTTTTGGATATCCATCATCCGGACGACGGCTTCTCTATACTGCGTACCCGCATAGGTCAGCCGCAGCCTCGAGTGACGGTCGAAGAGCTCGCATCCGAGCTCCGCTTCCATCCGGGCGATCGCGCTGGAAAGCGCCTGCTGGGTGATGTTCAGTTCCCTGGCCGCCTCGGTGATGCTTCCGGTTTCGGCGACTTTTAAAAAGTATTCCATATTTTGAAAGGTCATGGGAAACGTCCTCCTGTTGATGGGATTATATCACAATAAAAATCTTGTGGAAAGCACTAAAAGAAAAGTGTTGGAAATTGTGGGAACAGGGGGCTATACTCCAAAGAGGAACGACTATTTCCTAAAAAAGGAGAACAGGGGCATCCAATGGCTGCAATCCTGAGCCCCTGTCCGAACCGCTGCGCGGTTCCCAATCATTTCAAGGAGGCGAAACAGGTCAATGTCTACAGTCAAGGAACTGATTTTAAATACCGCCTGGTGCAAGGGATGCGGCATCTGTGCCGCGTTCTGTCCCAAACACGCGCTGGAAGTCGTGGACGGGAAAGTGCGCAAGGTAGAAGGCGCGGAATGCGTCCTGTGCGGGCAGTGCGAGCTCAGGTGCCCGGACTACGCCCTTTATATCGATGAAAAGGAAGGAGGACAGGAACAGTGGGTAAAATCGTACTGATGCAGGGCAATGAAGCCTGTGTGGAAGGCGCGATCGCAGCCGGCATGCGGCTCTATGCCGGATATCCCATCACCCCTTCCACGGAGATCGCGGAGCTTTCCTCGATCCGTCTGCCGCAGGTGGGCGGCAAGTTTATCCAGATGGAAGATGAGATCGCTTCTATCGCATGCTGTATCGGCGGATCAGTCGCCGGCGTCAAGTCCATGACGGCGACCAGCGGGCCGGGATTCTCACTCAAGCAGGAAAACCTCGGCTATGCGTGCCTCGCGGAGATCCCGCTGGTGCTGGTCGATGTACAGCGGACGGGTCCTTCCACCGGCATGCCCACTTCACCTTCCCAGGGTGATGTAATGATGACACGGTGGGGAACACATGGGGATCACCCGATGATCGTGCTGTCTCCTTCCAGCGTCCGGGAGACCTATGATCTGGCGATCCGTGCGTTCAACCTTTCGGAGAAGTACCGCACGCCGGTCATCCTGCTGATGGATGAGATCATCGGGCACCTCAGAGAAGGCGTGGAACTGCCCGATCCGGAAGACATCGAGATCGTCAACCGGCCGACCGTGGAATACCCGGAAGTCAAACGTAAACCGTATCATATGAAGAAAGGTCAGATGGTCCCGGCCATGGCACCTTTTGGTAAGGGCCAGCGCTATAATATCACCGGCCTGATCCATGATGAGTCCGGCTTCCCCACGAACTCGAACGAAGAGGCGGAGAAGCTCATCTGGCGCCTGATGCACAAGATCTCGGACAATTATCAGAAGATCGTACGTGTGGAGCAGGTGGGTATGGAAGATGCGGAAGTCGTGATCTTCTGCTACGGCGGCACGATGCGCGCAGCGATCACGGCGATGCAGGAAGCCAGGGCGAAAGGGATCCGCTGCGGGATCTTCCGACCGATCACTATCTGGCCGTTCGCGGAGAAGGAACTGGCCGAGGCCGTCAAGGAAAAGAAAAAGATCGTCGTCGCGGAGCACAACTACGGACAGCTTTTATATGAAGTGGAACGGATCGTCCGCGGCGAGTGTCCGGTCAGCTTCGTGGGTAAGTACAACGGGACGGTCATCACTCCGGCCGAGATCCTGGCAAAAGTGGAGGAAGAGCTATGAGCGTCAATATAGGAGATGTCAAACCGAGACCGGACCAAAGGCAAATGTCCAGCCTCATCTATAAATACATGCGGCCGGAGCACCTGCCGCAGATCTGGTGTCCCGGATGCGGGAACGGCATCATCATGCGGGATGTCGTGCAGGCCATCGACAACTTAGGCCTTCGGCGCAGCAATACCGTGATCGTTTCCGGTATCGGGTGCTCTTCCCGGGCGGCCGGCTACATGGATTTCAATACGATCCACACGACTCACGGGCGCGCGATCGCGTTCGCGACCGGTATCAAGCTGGCGAATCCGGAACTGGAAGTCATCGTCATCGCGGGTGACGGCGATATTTCCGCTATCGGCGGGAACCATCTGATCCACGCGGCCCGGCGCAATATCGGTCTGACGGTCGTGGTCATGAACAACAACATCTACGGCATGACCGGCGGTCAGTATTCACCCACGACACCGACCGGGGAATTCGGAACGACCGCTCCATACGGCAACCTTGACCGTTCCTTCGATATCGCCGGCCTGGCCTACGGTGCCGGCGCGTCCTACGCGGCACGGGGCAGTGCTTATCATGTGCAGCAGACCATCCAGCTGATCCAGGACGGCATCCGCAACCGCGGCTTCTCGATCATCGACGTGGCCAGCGTCTGCCCGACCTATTACGGACGGAAAAATAAAAAAGGCGACGCCGTCGAGATGATGAAATGGCAGAGGGACAACGCCGTAACTGTCCAGCAGGCGGCCAAGATGACGCCGGAAGAGCTCAAGGGCAAGCTGGTGATCGGCCTTCTGCACCACATCCAGTATCCGGAGTTTACGTTCAAATATACCGAGCTGATCCGGCAGCTGGCGGAGGAAAGAGAAGAAAATGAGTAAAATGGAGATGCGGCTGGCCGGCAGCGGAGGCCAGGGAGTGATCCTTGCTTCGGTGATCCTTGCGGAAGCGGCTGTCCAGGCAGGTAAATATACGGCGCAGAGTCAGTCCTACGGACCCGAGGCGCGCGGCGGTTCCTGCAAAGCGGAAACGCTGATCTCGGATGAACCGATCGGTTTCACGAAAGTACAGTCCCCTGACTTTCTGATGGTACTGACGCAGAAGTCTCTGGAAGTATATACAAAGAAACTTTCGCCGGAATGCATGATCCTGATGGATGAGAGCCTGAAGGTACCGGAAGACTTTCCTTTTGAACATGTAGTCCGCCTGCCGATCCTTGAAACGGCAAGAGAAAAGGTAGGACGGCAGCAGACCGCGAACATCGTAGCGATCGGCGCGATCAACGAACTGCTGCATCTGACAGAACGGGAAACGATGGAAAAAGCCGTGCTGATGCACGTGCCGGCCGGGACGGAGAGCATCAATCAGAAAGCGCTTGCTGAAGGGGAAAAACTGGTGGTGAGCGCATGAAGATCCACGAGTATCAGGCGAAAGAGCTGCTTGGAGCCTATGATGTTCCGGTACCGGGCGGAATACTTGCTCGGAGCGCGGAAGAGGCAGAGGAAGCCGCCCGGACGATCACTGAAAAGACCGGGAATGTCTGTGTCCTGAAAGCACAGGTCCACAGCGGCGGCCGAGGCAAAGCCGGCGGCGTCAAACTGGCACACAGTCCGGAAGAAGCCGGCCAGCTTGCAAAAGATATGCTGGGTATGAAGCTCGTCACGAAACAGACCGGACCGGAAGGGAAGATCGTCCGGAAGATCCTGGTAACGGAAGCGGTCGATGTAGCAAAAGAATATTATTTCAGCGTGACCGGTGATAACGAAAACGCCGGTCTTGTGGTGGTTCTGTCGGCCGACGGGGGCACGGAGATCGAAGAGACAGCGAAAGAACATCCCGAACGGATCATTAAGATCCCGGTCTCCGCGATAGAAGGACTGAAATCCTACGAATGTATCCGGGCGGTGAAAGCACTGGGGCTTACCGGTGAAGCCGCCGCGGAGCTTC
>JAFZQZ010000025.1 GCA_017620135.1 Bacillota bacterium | reverse complement strand
TGGTTCAGATGAACTCCGACTCTCGTCTCGTTCATCCAAAATTTTTGTTTGTAAAGAATTGACCGGTTTTTATAACCGTTACACTTCCCCTTAGGGAAGTGTTCTCATCTTTTAGATGATGTTATACTGTTCGATTTTCAAAGTACAGCTGTCGTGATTCCGGTGTTTTCGTGCGCCGTTTTCGCGACAGCCTGATTATAATATCATAACTGACCAGGGAAGTCAACCCCTGTTTTTTAATTTTTTTATTTTGTTTTTTTCAGTTCGTAATAATCACACAAAAACTCTTTTCCGTCCCTTTGTCTGGTTTCCTTTCTGCTCCGGGAATAGACAAAGCCGCAGCTCCTGCAAAGAGCAATGGAAGCTTCATTTTCATGAAATGCCGCATAAACGAACCGATGTCCGCCCAGACGCTCGAACGCCAGCTGGATCAACGCGTTCAGCAATTCTTTTCCATAACCCTGTCCCTGAAACCGTCTGGAGATACAGATCCCAGTTTCTTCATATTCGCCCGGATTGATCGCTTTGATACCACCAAAGCCGATCGGTTCGTCCGTCTCCTTCAGACAAACGAAAAACGAATAGCTTGATCCCTGAAAAAACTTTGCCGCTCTCAACCGATTCAAAGCGTCTTCCCGTGTTTTCGCAGGGCTCCAGAGCATCGTCTCAGCCAGTTCTTCATCCCCCCAGACATTCTCCCAGATCTTTTCCAGATCAGAATCCTTGGCTTTTCTTAGGACAAGACGAGAAGTTTCGATCTTCCGAACTGATGTGACGTCCGGCTGATACAGGATCAAAGGGATCAGTTCATCGATCGGCGGCCGGTATTCGTCGGTCGTATCTACGCGAAAGGTCGGAACAGACAGATGCGGCGCTTCATAATCCGTAAAGACCGGTGTTTGGCCTTCCTTGACCATTTGGACGCCTTTATCCCCATGAAACCTTATCCGTCGTTCATCTGAAAGGCCGCGCTGCAGGAAACGTTCATGCGCCAGTTCACGGTTTTTTGGCGCACAGAGACAGATCCTGATCTGTGCTTTTTCCATCAGCGGAGTCAGATTCTTTTCCCAAAGCGGATGCTGAAAGGCCGCTTCCGCGACCAGCGAGCAGCCTCTGTCCAGCATTTCACTGATCAGACGGAAGAACAGTTCATTGGTCGGAAGGTTCGCGTTCTCGGGCTGTTTACCGCCGTTCTGCTCCCAGGTATGGACAAGTCCCTCTTTGATCTGATCCCGATTGATCAAAGGCAGGCAGGCTTTTTCGGAAAGTGCCTTGGCAAATGTTGTTTTACCTGTGCCGGGTTCCCCCGTCACGATGATCAAAAACGGCAGATTCACGTTTCTTCCTCCAATGCCAGATGCAGATTCGAATGCCGTTCCAGACTCCGGCAATTCACCTTGATATAATCCCACGTTTCTTTATAGGTTCCGTCGACGGAAAACGGAGAATCCGCCAGAAACTCATAAAAAGCCGCCGAATCATCCCGGTAGCGGAGCGCAAACCGGTACGCCATTTCCATTTTATCTTTATCCGGAAGATTCAGCTGTCCATACAGGACATGATCCAGGTTGCAGGACATATAGTAGACCCCGTAAGGAACCTTTTGCCACACTTCACGGATCCGGATGAGTCTGTTCAAATTGAACTGCTTGCGGCGGTTTCGCTCCAGGATGCTCGTTCTGTCCGGAGTGCGGATCTCATCTTCATGATACCGGATATGTTTACGCATCGTATCAAGTATGATCCTGTCTTCCGGCACGAAAGCCCCATCCATATCGATAATATGAATCACCTGTGCGATATCCGAAGCGCGCCAGTGGTAGATACCGGCTTCTGCCCGGATAAGATCCGCGATTTTCTGTACGATATCGCTTCTTTCCGTAGTCTGCGTCGTGATATCGCCGCCGACGACATGCACATGCACCAGTTCGTCCGGAAAGATATGGGAAAGGACGGATCCAAGCGCCGTCTGGTCGCTCGGCCCTTCTACGATCACAAAGACTATCTTCTTACGCATCCGGGTCTTCTCCCGCCATTCGGAAGGCCAGCGCGATATCGAAATTATTGGTCGGATCATACAGCGTTTCTTTTTGTCCTCCGAGCTGCAGATCCCGGTAATAGAAATCGCGCAGATTATTCCCGGCGCGCAGTCCGCTCATCCTCAGGTACCGCGTGTTGGGATTCGTCGTCGTAAAGACTACATATTCCTTATCGATCGTCTCCAGCGGCCGCAGATTATGCGAAGTAAAGATCAGCTGACCTTTCCCTTTCTCCGCCAGGATCCGCAGGACTTCACCCAGGAGATATTCAAAAATCCCCGAATCGAGTTCATCGATCGCTACCGTGATGGAAGTCTGATTGTATACCCGGATCAGCAGATGCAGCACCGAGATGATCTTCTTGATCCCTTCCGATTCATATCTCAGCGGAATAGCCTTTTCGTTTTTCTCCGAGACAAGCTGTATGGAGGCTCCCTTTTCTCCGTTAGGCATCAGTTCTCTCGACAACTCTTTGTAACCGATGACCAGCCCCGGTACGATCTCCTTCAGCACCAGGTTCATATGCTCGATCACGCGTGCCAGTACCGCGACCTCGCCATCCGGCAGTGTCACGCTCTGTTCCATCGACACGATCGTTCCGTCCGGCAGAGAGATCTCGCCAATATCCGACTTGCTGACGACGAATAATTCACTCTTTCCGAAATAGCTGATCCTTCGGATCAACCGGACGAACTCTCCTCCTTCTCCCTGGGAAACACCTTTCTCCTGAAGGATTCGCTGAAAATCATCGCAGAAGATCGAGGAACGTCCTGTCCAACGTGCAAACTGCATTCGGTATTCCAGATCCGTTTTCAGTCCTTTTTCTTTCATGAAAAGCTGAGAGACTCGCTTCGCAGGTGAGAAAGGTCTTATTTCTGTCGAAGTATCGGCCAGGGTGATCCACCTGCCGGGCTTTCCCTGGGCAACTGGTCGAAAACTCAGGATCTCGCTGAAAACATCCAGCGCCGCAGACTCTGCTTCATTGTTTTCCCCGTCTTCCCGACGCTTGATCGATACATCATAGGATACCTGTCCTGTCTCGTACAATTCCCCTTCTTCCGCTTCCTCGAGAACCGAAAAGCCATAGACTGCTCTCGCGTAAGGAGAATCCACATGGATCGCATCCGCGAAAGCAGAAGGAATCACTCCTCCTGTCAGCAGATATTTCAGCATCTGAACAGCTTCGATCAAAGAAGTTTTTCCTGAGCCGTTCTGTCCGTAAACCGCCAGAATGTTCGGTCCGTTTTCCGCCGCATTCAGATCGATCTGTCCATGCAGCACGTTTTTGAAATTCTCGATATTGATTTTCGAAAGCCGGATCATCTTTGCATCCTCTCTTTAGCGAATTCTTTCCTTATTATACTCCTACCCTGACCGGAAGGGCAAGTCCCTCCATATTCCACCTTTTAAGCTCGATCACTGCAAGCGGTAAGTTGACTTTCTTTATCATCTGATATATAATATTAGATACAAGATAAAAATTACGGGAGATGACAAATGTCAGCCTTAACCATGTATACAAACAGAAGAAAAATGACAGTAGAAGAGATCATCGCAGCCGAAGACGAAGCCAACCGGCTGCATGAAGAGCGGGTCCTGGCCCGAAAGAAAGCACGGGAAGAGGAAAAAGCGCAAAGGGCGGAAATAAAAAAAGCCAGACAGGAAGAAAAAGAAAGCCGTCGTCTGGCTGCAGAACCGGCGCGCCGGATAAGACAGGCGCTTAATGAACCGCCGATCCGCAGCGTCCTGGAAGAAGTGGGAAACTCGATTTCCCACGGCCTGGGCAGTGTGTTTGGCATCACGGCCCTGGTCCTCATGCTTGTCCACTCGGATACCGGAGCTAAAGTCGCTTCCGCTCTCGTCTACGGTCTTTGCCTGACGGTCCTTTTCACCATCAGCTGCCTCTACCACTCTTTCCGCTGGGGCAGCCGCGTCAAACGGATCTTCCGGCGCTTTGACTATTCCTCGATCTATCTGCTGATCGGCGGGACTTTCGCCCCGATCTTTCTCGTTTACTGGGGAAACGCGCTCGGTCTGTGGCTTTTCATCACGCAGTGGATCATCATCGTGACCGGCGTCACATTGATCGGGACCTTCGGCCCCTCACGTTTCCGGAAAGTCCATATGATCCTGTATGTTGCCATCGGATGGTCGGCCCTGATGTTTCTTCCCGGTATGATAAAAAACACACCGCCGCTCTTCTGGTACACGTTAAGCGGCGGTGTGATCTACACACTCGGGATCATTCCTTTCGCACTGAAGGTCAAAGGATCCCATTTCATATGGCATTTTTTCGTGCTATTCGGCGCTCTCTGTCAATGGCTCGGGATTTACCAGTTCATCTTTCTCTAGATCCACATCCAGTTCCAGGACGTCCTCGTAAACCTTGCCTTCATCGTTGATCCGGCCATAGTACTCGATCTTTTGTCCTCTTACGACTCGCGCGAGCCATAAAGGATAATCCATGCTCATCTGGTTATACTTCATCTTTTTGAGCGCTATCCAGACAGGCTGTTTTTCCGGATCATCCTTGATCGTCCCGCTGTATTTCCTCGCGACGAACACATGAAACCGAATATTCATCTTAGGACCGCTGAAGTTCAGTCTGCCCATATATTCCGGTTCCTCGCAGACGATCCCTGTATCCGTCTCGAGCGTTCGGGAAGCGATCTGCTGCATTCTGTCCCTGTCACCCACGATGCCGATCACACCGGACAGCTTTCCCGGTTTCTTGGGCATATTCACGCGATCGATCAGAAGGACGTTTTCCAGCTTGTCAGCCGCGAAAACGATCACATATTCTTTCTCCGGCTTCCAGCCGATCCAGCCCTTTTTCTTCCGTGCGTTTTCCTGCCGGATCTTTTCTTCCATCGTAGCTTTGTTCAGTTCCGGACGAAGCTTTTTCTGACAGTCATTGCACAGATTTCCGTCATTGGCCAGAAACTCCGTAATACTGAGCCTTTTCCCGCATACCGGACATTTTGTCTTATACGGGAAGATCGACTTATGGAACACAATGAGTATGACAAGGACAGCTGCCGGAACGATATAGGCCAGTATGATCGGCCAGCGTCCGGTATAGATGAGATAATAGTCCACCCAGATCAGAACGGATAATAACATACCGGTCATGGCGCCTTTTGTTTTTATCCGGCTTTTGAAGCCTCCTCTGATCAGGCTGAACAGCCACAGTCCGCCGAAGAACAGAAAAAAGATATATCCTTCAACGACCTTCTGTACAAAATTCTGCATGCTTACTCGATGACCATAACAGCGACACCGTCAGGAATAGCTGTGATCGTTGCATCCTTTCTGCCGACGATTTCTTCGGCAAGTCCCATTGCCTCTTCCAGCGAGTGAGCCGGAATCATATGAAGGCCTCTGACCATCTCATCCGGCGCTTCCGAAATATAGATGACCGTGGCTCTCTGAAGAACACGGATAAAGATCTGTGTCTGCCACTGATCCGGAACCGTCTCGTTTCTGCCTCTGGAAAGGAACAGCGCCAGCGTCTTCTCAATATCGGGTTCGTCGGCCATCTGATGGTAGAAATGCTCTCCGCCGTGGCCGTCGTTGCTCTTTGCCATCATGATGATGACGCCGCCGGGTTTGACCGTAGCTTCGGCCGCAGTCATACCTTTGACAGCCTGATAGATATTCTGATCCAGCGGATAGCCGCCGTTTGTGGTCAGAACGATATCAGCCGGTTTGGCATCGACCTTGCAGAGGGAGGAAAGGAAATCACATCCGACCTTATGGGCCGCTTCCATATCGCCGGCGACAGCAAAGATCGCTTCCTTCTCCGCGTTGATGACAACGTTGCAGATGAAAGCCAGTTTCGCTGTTCTGGCAGCATATACCATGTCCTTATGGATGGGGTTGCCTTCCAGAAGACCGGTCCTTGCGTGCGGATCGGCGATAAACTCAGAGCAGTGGTTGGCCATAACGGTCGTTCTTGAAGCGATACCGGGAAGGATGGACTTTCTGGCGCCGGAGAATCCCGCGAAGAAATGCGGCTCGATAAACCCTTCGGAGCAGACAAGGTCCGCGTCCACGACCAGTTTATTGATGATCAGATCTCCTCCGCTGGGCAGTGTTCCTATATGGACAAGCGGGGAATTGTCGCAGTCATGGATGACGATCTTTTCCTTCGCGACGATCTCCTCGCCGAACTTGCTCACTAATTCCTCTTTGGTGGTGCCTCTGTGGCAGCCGGTACTGATAAGGATCGTAATATCCGCATCCGGATTGCCTTCACGGATCTCCCGCAGCATAGGCGGAACGATCACTTTGCTGGGAACAGGTCTGGTATGGTCGGAACAGATTAGAACGACGTTCTTTTTTCCTTTGGCCAGTTCGGAAAGCTTCGGGCTCCCGATCGGATTGGCCAGGGCGTCCTCTACCAGAGAGAGAGGATCTTTCTTCGCTTCATAATGATGGAGATTCGAAACAAGAACCCCCTGAAGACGATCATCGGGAAAATCATAGGAAAGAAATTCTTTTCCGTAGGGGAATGATATTTTCATATTTTTCTCCTTAATAGAGAACTAAGGCTACCCTGATTATGCGGTCAAGGCAGCCTTAGTTTGTTTTTTCATGTGAAAACGATTGGATCAGACGGCGGGTTCTTCGACCTCAGCCTTTTCTTCTTCAGTATCTTCAGAGGCAAGCGGAAGGTCATAGTTGATGAGACCTTTCTTCTCCTCATACTTGTACAGCCAGTTGACTACGAAAGGAGTCAGCAGAGCGGTAACGATAACGGAAGCGGCGCACTGTGCGGTAGCAGCAGCAGCGTAGGGTTCCCAGGTAGCGTCGACAGCAGCGATAGCGGCGGGCGTCGCAACGGAGTTACCGGCAGAGGTACCGATCGCAGCACCAACAGCACAGCTTCTTCTGTTCTCTTTCTTGACCAGAAGTTTGTAGATGAAGTAGGAAGGAATACCGGTCCAGATAACGGTCAGAAGACCAAGCAGGATACCGGGGATACCAGCGGTGATCAGGGTCGCGAAGTTCATGCCGGCGCCCAGCGGGAAGGAGAACAGGAAGATGGCGATCAGCATACCGGGTTTCAGGAAATCACGCATCTTGTTGTCCAGGTTTCCAAGGATCATACCGACGATGATCGGGAAGATGCAGGCGATCAGAGTCATGATCGGGATGTTCGCAACACCGGTCAGACCCATGAACAGCATCTCATAGAAGGGACCATCATTGGAAGAAATGATAGCGACCGCACCGACGTCCGTCTTGGTACCGTACTTGGTAGCAAGAGCAGTGTACAGACCGCCGTTGGAGTTTGACATACAGCCGATCAGCGCCAGAGGTGTCATACCGAGTACCACAGCACCGGGACCACCGACTTTTGCCAGGATAACACCGAGAGAAACACCAAAGAGAACCTTACTGGTGTTCAGAATAAGACCCTTATACAGGGACTGTCCTGCACTCTTGAACTGGATCTGCGCGCCTGAGCAGAAGAACAGAGCCGCAATGAGTGCACTTGAACCATTCTTGAACAGGGCTGTCGTGAAACTACCGATCTCCAGGAAACCAGGGATCAAAGAGTTGCAGACAACACCCAGGAACAACGGAACGACCATGATACCACCGGGGATCTTGTTGATGGTGTCCAGAATCGGAACGTTGCCAAGAAAGTGCTTGCCGTCTTTCATAGAATCCGCCTCCTCGATTTTTAGATACTTTTCGTATCTATTTAATAAAGGCATCATAGCACACAGACAGATGCCCGTCAAGAAAAACCAACAAGAAAAGTGTTTATTTTTTGCCATTTTTCGATAAAAATGGACAATATCGTCTCAAATCATCTGTTCAGGATGGAAAATCCGATCAAATTCCTCTTGTGACAGGTAACAAAGCTTCACACACGCCTCTTTCAGAGAGATATTCTCCTCGAACGCCAGATGCGCGCATCTGGCGGCATTCTCATATCCGATATACGGATTAAGCGCTGTCACAAGCATCAGAGAGTTGTAAAGATTGTCATGCATCTTCTGCCTGTTCGCTTTGATCCCCGTCGCGCAATTGACTGTAAAAGAGCGAATGGACTCAGCCATCAGCCGGACGGACTGCAAGAAGTTATAAGCCATGACCGGCATGAAAACATTCAGTTCAAAGTTGCCCTGTGAAGCGGCAAAGCCGATCGCCGTGTCATTGCCCATGACCTGTACCGCCACCATGGTCACCTGTTCACACTGCGTGGGATTGACCTTGCCGGGCATGATCGAAGAACCGGGTTCGTTTTCCGGGATCGTGATCTCGCCGAGGCCGAGACGCGGTCCGGAAGCAAGCCACCTGACATCATTCGCGATCTTCATCATATCCGCGGCCAGGGCCTTCACCGCTCCATGCGCGAAGACCAGTTCATCCTTGGATGTAAGCGCGTGGAACTTATTGGAAGCCGTCTCAAATTTCGTTCCGGTCAGCCGGGATACTTCTTCCGCGACTTTCTCGTCGAATCCTTTCGGCGCGTTCAGACCGGTACCTACGGCTGTTCCTCCCAGTGCCAGAGCCTTCAGTGGTGTCACTGCCAGACAGATCAATTCCATATCCTTTTCCAGCGAACTTCTCCATCCGCTGATCTCCTGAGAGAAGCTGATCGGCACAGCATCCTGCAGATGTGTCCGTCCGGACTTGACGACGCCTTCATTCTCCTCTTCCAGACGATACAGCACATCCACCAGTCCCTGCACGGCAGGAAGCAGCGTATCTTCCAGTTCCAGGACCGCTGCGATATGCATTGCTGTAGGATAGGTATCATTGGATGACTGACTCATGTTGATATCATCGTTCGGATGGCAGAGGCGCCGCTCAGGTAAGCCTTCTTCAGCTTCCGTCTTCTGAGCGTCAATTTGATTCGCGCGGTTCGCGATCACTTCGTTCGCGTTCATATTGGACTGCGTACCGGAACCTGTCTGCCAGACGACAAGCGGGAAATGCTCCGCCAGTTCTCCGCGGATCACCTCATCACAGGCCTGCTCGATCACCGCCAGTTTTTCGGCAGTCATCTTCTCCGGTTTCAG
>JAFZQZ010000024.1 GCA_017620135.1 Bacillota bacterium | reverse complement strand
TTCCGGTTCGGGCTCCGGTTGAGATTCTGGTTGGGGCTCGGATTCCTGCTGCGTACTCTGTTCTGTCTCAGATGATTCCTGCGTGGAAGCTTCCTGTACCTCTGAGGACTCCTCTGTAGTCTCTACTGCTTCCGAAGACTCTTCGGTCTCTTCCGGCGTATCCGTAAAGCCTTCTCCGAAAGTTTCGTTCAGATATTCATCCCAGGCTTCTTCAAATTCATCGTAATCAGGATCCAGGTTTTCAAGCTCAGACAGATCCTCGAGATATTCCCGAAGCGTATCGATATACTTATCTACGTCGAAGTTGCCTTCCGGGTCGGTATAACGGTCATACTGATTGATGACATCCATCGGATCCGGGAAACTATCGTCTGAACGATCATTTTCAGAATCGTTCCGGTCGGAATCGGAAGACGTCTTGCCCTCCTGATCCTGATCTTTATCCGCCTTGTCTTCTTTTCCGCTCTTGCTGTCCCGGTCTTCTACGACTTCTTCTTTTCCGCCTTTGCTGTCCCGGTCTTCCACGGCGTCTTTGCCTTTACTGTCTGTATCGGCCGTTTTCTCAGCATAGCTTTCGGCGATCTGTTCGGCGATCTTTTCCGCGTCCTTCGAAGAGACGCCGCCGCCTTCCAGGACTTCCTTCATAGCGTCCTGCTGAAAAGGATTGTCGCCCTTCGCGGTCGACATCATATCCAGTTCCATCCCGTCTTCTGTAGCTTCAAAGGCAAGGGAGAATACTTCCTCTGACGTTTCATCGACATAATCTTTCTGCCCGACAAAGAACAGCAGGGAATTGATGATGTTGGCGGTGGTTTCCGACGACTGTGCGTCAACAAATCCGGAAGCCGCTCCGGTCAGACCGACGAAAAATGTGATTGGAGCGAAATCCTTGCTTGTCTGATCGAAGGCATCTGTATATTCATTACCTTCACCGTTGGTCATGACAGTTGTCGTTGCACTGCCGATATCCAGTAGGGCATTGACGCCGTTAACAGCCGTGTTAGCCACGGCGACCCCATGTGCTATGCCGGCTGCCGCCCCGCCGGTCGCGACACAGGCAACGACAAACCCTGCCGTGGAAGCTGCCGCTTTTGTCACCACGGCCGCCTGATAGGCTTTATTGTAGAAATCGGCTTCCGCGTCGTTCTCGCCTTTTTCGATGATCGCCTGTGCCATCTTCAGCTGCGCGTAGACATATTTCACGTCCTGACCAGTCTGTTCCGCCAGCGTCCGAAGCGCGCGTCCCGCAGGCGCTTCATCATATTGCTTCACAAACTTCTCGGCCCACGCGAGAGATCCTACCCGGTCCTCGTCATCGTCCGCCGCCTTCGCTTTGATCATAAAGGCATCTTCGAGCCATTGCCAGAAGCCTCCGGCATCCGATTCGCTGATCTTCTTCGGTGACAGAAACTTGATTTTCGCATCATCGTCAAGACCAGTATAACCATTCTCCTGGAGCTTTTCCAGGTAGGAGGCATTCTTCTCCAGATCGGCCGAGAGCTTTTCAGCCACTTCCAGCGCCTTCATGGTCCGCTCAAACAAAGCCACGTATGCTTCAGCGTCAAAGGACGCCTCATCGGTATTATAGTCTTCCAGCTGTTTCAGATAGGCACGTGCTGTCAGATACGCGCTGACTACTTCCGCGCCTTCCTGCTCCGCGACTGCGCGGGCGCCGGTCGAATAGGGCAGTGTGATCTTCGCCCGATAAATGATAGCCGGTTCATCCGCCTTCTTTCCGCCGAACAGTCCGGAAATGGCACTGCACCCGGAGAGGGAGAGCACCATGGAAACGATCAGCAGGACGGCCAGTAACTTCTTTGTTTTCTTTTTCATAGGTACCCCCTTTTAAAATCCGGAGACCCAGGTACAGCTTCCGCCTTCCCTGTCTCCATACACTGCATTTCCGTCATTATCCATGTCGACGACCACATGATAATAATAGGACAATAGCTTGTCCCCCACCCGCTGGAAGGTGAATGTCAGGCCGATCACCGTCCATGGATCGGTCGAACTGACCGTGGTCAGGGTCAGGATCCCGGTAGCAGGATCATAGGAATAGCTACACTTTACCGTAGTTTCAGGTTCTTCGATAACAAACAGGTCATTTTCAAAATACATCTTTTCCTGTGTTCCGTTCGAGTCATAGGTCCATATTCCAACAAACTGTTCAAGTCCGGCATCCGCAGTCCCGGTCACCGGTTCAGGTTCTGGCTCAGGTTCAGGAGCCGGAGACTCCTCGATCACAGGCTCCGGTTCCGGCTCGGAGGATGCTTCCGGTTCCGATTCGGGCTGTGCCTCAGATGACTCTTCCGCGGAAGCTTCCTGCACTTCAGAAGATTCCTCTACAGCCGTTTCCACCTCTTCCGTATCATCGTCTCCGTAGGTCTCGATCAGGTATTCCGCCCATGCTTCATCAAAAGTTTCCAGCGTCGGATCTAAATCTTCGAGTTCTGCCAGATCTTCAAGATAGCTTCGAAGATTGGAGATATATTTATCTACATCGAAATTGCCGTCCGGATCGGTATAGCGGTCGTACTGACTGATGATTTCGATCGGATCGGGGAACCCATCGTCCAACCAATCGGCCTCGGGATTCAGCTGCGGCGAATCGGAAGGCGTCTTTCCACCTTCGTCCTTCTCGGACTTTCCGCTCTTGCTGTCCCGGTCCTCTACGGCTGCCCCGTTATTTTCCTGTTCATCGTCGCCACCTGCGATCTCTTCGGCGATCTTCTCCGCTTCTTTTGAAGGAACTCCGCCATTTTCCAGCACTTCCTGCATGGCTTCCTGCTGCGCCGGGCTGCTTCCTTTCTCTGTCGACATAACATTCATGATGATGCCGTTGTCCCCTGGCTCCAGTGCCATACTGAACAACTCGGTCGACTTTTCATCGACATAATCTTTCTGGCTGACAAAGAACAGCAGAGAGTTGATGACGTTCGCTGCGGTCTCTCCCTGTGTCGCGTCAGAGAATCCGGCTCCGGCACCCAGTGTGCCGACCACAAAGGTCACGACACCAAAGTCTTTGCTCGTCTGATCAAAAGCCTCTGTATATTCATTACCTTCGCCGTTGGTCGTGATCGTCGAATATGCACTGCCGACATCCAGGATCGCGTTGCATCCGTTGACTGTCGCGCTGGCTACCGCGATCCCATGCGCCACACCGGCCGCTGCTCCGCCGGTCGCGATACAGGAAAGCACAAACCCGGCTGTCGAAGCCGCCGCCTTTGTGGCTACCGCCAATTCGTACGACTTGTTGGCCTCTTCGGCTTCCTTGTCGTACGCACCTTTCTCAACGATCGCCTGGGCTTGCTTTAGCTGTGCGTAAATATATTTCACATCCTTGCCAGTCTGTTCCGCCAGTGTACGAAGCCCTCGTCCGGCCGGCGCGTCGTCATACTGCTTGACATATTTCTTTGCCCATGCAAGAGAACCCACACGGTCCTCATCAGTTTCTTCCGCCGCTTTTGCTTCGATCATGAAAGCGTTTTCCAGCCACTCCGGCACGCCCGCGTCCTTCTGATCCTTCCCGGCGTCCGATCCGGTGATCTCTTTGGGAGACAGGTACTTGACGGTCGCTTCCCCGTCAAGACCGGTATAGTCGTTTCGCTGCAGCATCTCCAGGTAGCAGGCATTCTTCTCCAGATCCGCCGAGAGCTTCTCCGTCACCTCCAGGGCTTTCATTGCCCGATCAAACAAAGCCATATAGGCATCCGAGTCAAAGGTCGCCGGATCGCTCGTATCAAAAAACTCGAGCTGTTTCAGATAGGCACGCGCCGTCAGATAGGCCCCGAGAAGTTCCGCCCCTTCCTGCTCTACAAGCGCACGGACGCCGACCGAATAGGGTAATTCGATCCGCGCCCGATAAATGATGGCCGGTCCATCCGCCTTCTTCCCGTTCGAACCCAGACCAAACGAGCTGCAGCCGGAAGCCGACAGCAGCATGGCCAGAGTCAGCAGACAGACCAGCAGGTTTTTCAGTTTTCTTTTCATGGTTTGGTTCCTCCGCCTGTGAAGGCTATTAAAGGGGGAATCAGCCAAGCGCACCCATCTCATAACGCGCGCCGGGCTTGGAAAGGTAGGACAGTCGGTTCTCATAGGCTTCCATAACCCATTTTTCTTCGAAGAGGTTAACGGGCGGCGCGGCTTTCGCCGGATCTGTATCAGCCGGACGAGCGCCTCTCTCCGTCATCTTTCCGATCAGATACTTCGTGAGCGGTGGATTCATGATCAGCAGCGGCCCCAGAAGGGTCGTTCCGTAGAAACCGTCCCGGTGAACGCCTTCCTGTTTTGTCTCATCATTCATTCCGAACCCGCCGAGGGTCTGGATAAACGGATCCTTTTCTCCGCCGTACTGACGGGAGAACGTACTGCGGTGTCCGAGGATCTTCATTCCTTCGAACTCGCCGTAATACCAGGAATTGTGCCGGCTGTAATCCCGGCGAACGACGGACTTCAGATCAAAAAGTCCCAGCCCTTCGATCGTACAGTCAGCGATATGTCCGTCCGGATAGACCCGGTCTTTCCATTCGATCGTCCTGCCGAAGATGTCGATGGCATTGCCTGTCGCCAGGAAGATCCGGCCGCTCTTGATATACTTCTCCAGCGCCTTCTTATAGGGTTTCAGCGCGGCAATGGCCGCCTCGAAGAAGTCCTCTTCCATCGATCCGATATATACGAAGTCCGGCGGCGTGATCGCTGCCGCCTTGTTGTCCTGACGAATCGCAAAGGCCGGCCCTTCGGTCAGCTTTGTGGTGACGATCTGCGCCTGCGGTAGGCACTTTGCCAGATACTCGACGTTCGCTTTTTCTCCGTACAGTGTCACCAGCTCCGGAAACAGAAATTCTATCTTCATTTCACGCCTCCTTTGCCGCTGCCGATCATCGCGCGACGGCCGGCTTTGATCAGCTTTCTCTTGATCTTTTCTTTGCATTCCCGGCCTTTGGTCACCAGGTCGCACTCATGCAGCACATAGATATGATCGATCCCATCGAAGGTCACATGGTCCACCAGCTTATCCTCGTCCGGGATACACACGAACCGCTCCTGCGGGATCCCGGCCATCCGGAACCGGACCGCGTAGTCCGCGTAGTTCGGCCCGCCAATAATGATCCGTTTGATATTCTCTTTGTTCAGGAATTCATAATCCGTATCATACAGCCAGCTGATCGTTTCATGCGCGTCGATGCTGCCGTATTCTTCGTTCACCATCAGGACCAGCTCGAGGTTCTCGCTCGTCCGGCTGATATGTTCGAACAGCGTGGAAGCGGAGCTGCCGGTCTGCCCCTTGCACAGGCGCGTCGAAAGCGTGATGCCGTTCACGACTTCGTCCGTCTCGCGGGAGGCCGGGATCTTCGCCCGATCCATGAGCAGCTGCAGCTTCTCATGCGTGAAGCCGATGCTGCGGAAATATGCGATCACCTGGACGTAATTGAACGCGTTGAAAATAGAATTCGCGCCGGTCTGATAGGTCGTTTTCGTACCGTCTTTCTCGACGATGGTCAAGCTGCCGCTCTCGGGATCGAAGGAAGTGCCTTCATAATCCGCCTCGGGCGAGGCGAAGCCGCAGTGCGGGCAGACGAACTTCCCGATATGCAGATAATGATGATGTTCATACTGTGGTTTATGATAGCAGCGCGGACAAACAGAAAAGTCCTGGATCCGGTAATCCGGCATGGGCCCGAGCGAAAACGCGTCGTTCGCGTCCATCGCGGTATAGATCGGCTTTTTCGGCTGGATCTGACAGCTGATGGGATCATCCGCGGAGAGGATCACCGTGGTTTTGGGCATCAGATTGACGGCGCGTTCGATACACTCCTTGATATACAGCGGATGCCCGTTGCGGCGCAGAGAGTCGCGCGAAATATTCGTGATGATGAACGTGTCCGGCTTGAGGGCGCCCATGTTCGCAGCGCTGCTGGTCTCATCGGCCTCGAGGATACAGGCGTCCACCAGCGGACGGTTCCATATATCGACACTCTTTGCCATCAGATAGCAGTGTCCGGCTTTCAGATTCGCACCCCACACGTTGAAGGATGTGCGCACGCCCATCGCCGTGAACAGATCGTTGATCAGCGCGGTGACCGTGCTCTTCCCGTTGGTCCCGGTGACGGCCACCGTATAGCGCGGCTTTTTGACATATTTCAGAAAATCGGGACAGATCCGGTACATCAGGATGCCCGGACGATCGTCCCACTCGTTGCCGAAAAGTTTCAGCACCCACATAGCAAGCTTTCCGGCCCACAGAGCCAGATAAAAGCGTAGTTTCATAGATAACTCCTAACGATAAAAGAATAGCCTTTCCGGCCTGGAAATCACAGGTTATGAAGTACAGTGACCAGCACGCACAGAACGCCGGTCCCGACGACCATCGCCCCGAAGCTGATCGGCCACTTTCCACCGCGGTTGAAGGCGTAAAAGTCTTCCCATCCGCCGTTTTTCTCCGTCCGGATGATGACCATGTACAGGTAGAAACTTCCGTAGACGATCGTGGGAATGAGTCCCAGGAGAGCCTGTCCCCAGCCAAGTTCAGGCGTCTTTTCCAGGAAGCAGAACACCGCCATGGCCAGCAGCGGGCCAAAGAGGTGCACCCACATCCCGGCGCCGGAAAGCTGCGATTTGTAGCCGTAGATCGGGCCAAGGAAGACCATGACTGTCGTGAATGTCACCATAACGGAAACAGCAGACATATATTTTACAAGCATCAGCCCGTCCCCGGGGTACCCGCCCGCGATCTCGATGATGCCCGCGACCAGACACAGGATCGCGCTGAACACATTCGAAAGGGTCGTGAAATACCGCAGCGACTTCCAGCCTTTGGCCCAGTCGAGCTTCTTCTGCTCGTTGAAAAAGCCTTTCGCGACCAGATAAATGGTATAGATCCCGATCCCCAGATTCAAAATAGCTGCTATCAGCATTCCATTCGCCTCCTTTACCTATACCTTACCATTATACCACATGCGTCGTGGGTTGTATATGACTTTGCTGGCAACACAGTCGCCTGCTGCACGCTTCCCCATGGTGGTTCAGCCCTGTGGTCCTGCCTCGCTGTTAGGGCCGGTTGATTCTGACCACTCATAGACAGGCGATTATCGCCAAAAACAGACAAAAGAAAATAACCAAAAAGGCCATTTCCTGAATGCCACTGATACCTTATACTGGTGTTTGCCATTGCATCAGAATAAGGAG
>JAFZQZ010000023.1 GCA_017620135.1 Bacillota bacterium | reverse complement strand
CTCTTGCTGTTGAAACAGGCACTGTCACATCAAAGTAACAATTCTTTTTAACCAAAGACTGGTGCAATGGCTATAATAAAATGTCTATAATTGGTTAAATTCGCTTGTCTTTAAGTGGTTCAAATTTCCCGGCTCTAACATTGGTAAATATGATTGTACATGTATGGCTTCGTTACAGGAAGAATACTATGAGACCATAGGAGCACCGAAAAAAGAGTTCTATTTGTTTGAAAACTCGGCCCACAGTCCCTTATATGAAGAGCCGGAAAGAGCAAGGCAGGTTTTGGAGGAAATAATTAATCATTAATCCGGAAAGAGCATATGATAGCTTGCGTCTTGACGAAGACCTGCTTCGACGATATGATATTTCAGAGGAATAATAATAACAAAACATTGAAAAGGATTATTCTATGGGACTGATTTTCAGGAGCCAGAAACGACTTCGCAGTATTGCGCTGAATGACAAACGTAATTGGAAAGCTCGGATCGAAGCCGTCAAATTGATAACGGACCAGACGATCCTTGCTGAACTGGCCTGCCTGCACACGGACAGTAAGGTGCGTTTTACGGCCCTCGAGCAGCTGCAGCAGCGGGATCAGATCATTCATGTTGCCGCTCTTGCGACATGGATGCAGTCAAATAATGGCAGTTTCCCGGTAAACATGGCTGCGCTCGACAAACTGTCAAAGGATGATCCGGAAGCATTTGTCGCTGTCATGGAAATGACAGAAATCGATGAGGTTCGGTATGAGGCTGCGAGGCGGGCCGGTAATTCTTCTGTGGCCCGGGAGTTTTGGAAAAAGACATTTGAACAAAGCAGTGATCTGGCTTTACGCCTGGAGGCAGCCGACCGTATGGGAAAACAGCTGCGCAGCGATGCCAGGGTCCAGAAAAGCCTGCTTATGATCGTCAGAACGGTGCATGACTGGAAAAGCAGGGTGAAGGCGGCCACTTTATTGTCTGATCCTGAAAAAGCCAGGCAATATGCCATTGCTTCCCAACTGGTATTGATCCAGGGATACGGTGGAAGCGGGAATATGCAGGCAGCGATGGGTTTTAAAAATATCACTGACCCGGAGATCATAGATTTTATCCTGGAGAACAAAGTCTCTACAAGGGATGAAATTGGTAACACGGCACTCAGAAATCTTTACACCAATATCGATCCAAACTCTGAACGGGCGTATAGGGTCATCGAACGCGCCTATAAGCGAAGGTATCTTGTGAAAGATACAGACGAACTGGCGAAAGTGAAAGCCTCACCGGAGTGGGATCTGCTGGAACGGGTCACAGATCAAAACATGCTGCGTAAACTCGCCGCGAGCGGGGAAGGCCTCAGTTATATCAGGTGGAGGGCCTGCGAGAAATCCGGTGGTCACGTATTTGGCGACAACAATTGCGCGTGCAGGATCTGCGGATTCGAAAACCACAGCTTCCGAGACAATAAGACGGGTTCGGTCTGCAGGAAATGCGGGGCAAAGTTCGTACATGTCGTCTCCGGGGCCGGAGACCTCTGGACATCAAGCGAATACATAGAACACAAAGATGGTACGAGAGTGTCGCTCGCCTGCACGAAGTGGCAAACGGAAGGAAGGATGTAGATATATAATAATAACAAACTTTTCGAATAATAGCAAATAATAAAAAACAATAATAAACAATAACAAACTTTTCGAATAATAAAGAATAATAATAAATAATAACAAATAATAATTGACGGCGTACATCAGATATGTTACACTTCATTTACCAAGAGTTAGAAAGGAAGGTGATAAAATGCCAAATCCTTTTAGCATTACCTTTGGAAAGAAGCCTAATGAGTATATCGATCGGTATCGGCTCGAGAATGAAATTATAGAAGACTTTTCTGCAGAACAGCCAACGAATAATGTTTTTATTATTTCCGGAGCACGAGGTTCAGGCAAAACCGTCATGCTCAATTCGATTGCCAATCATTTTGAGGAAATGGAATCATGGATCGTGATCAGGATCAGCAGTATGACGGATATGGTGCATTCCCTGGCGGCAAAGCTTTATGCGGATCAGAAGATGAGCGCAAGGTATCTGGATGCGAAAATCGATCTTTCGATCATCGGACTGGGTGTTCGGTTGGAAAATGCAGTTCCTGCTTCGGATGATGAGGTCGCGATCGAGCAAATGCTGAAAGTTCTCCAAAGGAATAAGAAACGACTTCTCATCGCTGTCGACGAAGCAGGGAATACAAAAGAAATGAGACTGTTTTCCAGTGTTTTCCAGCTTTTTCTTGGCCAGGACTATCCAGTCTTCCTATTGATGACAGGTCTGTATGAGGAAATCGATCCACTGCAAAACACAAAGAGTCTTACATTTCTTCTTCGTTCACCCAAGCGTTTTCTGGATCCGCTAAATTACACTTTAGTAAAAACAAAATATCAGAAAGCGCTGCATGTATCTGAAGAAATGGCAGGGAAAATGGCTGCCCTGGTCAATGGTTACTCTTTTGGATTTCAGGTTTTAGGTTATTTATATTACAAAGCACAGCCAAATGATCTGGAAGAGATCTACCCGGAATTTGATTCCATGCTTGCGGATTATGTTTACGAGAAGATCTGGGAAACAACGACAGGAATATCTAGAGACATTGTCTATAAGGTCGCGGTCGAAGGCGTTCACCGAGTATCAGAGATCCAGGCGGCGCTTTCACTTTCAAACAGTAAGTTTTCGCCATATCGTGACCGTTTGATCAAAAGAGGCATTCTGCGTTCATCGGAACGCGGTGAACTTAAGATCGCTTTGCCACGCCTAAAAGAATTTATCCTTGCAAGACAATAAAAAGCCAAAAGAAAGGAAGTACTCCCATGATCCTAGAAATCGTCGGTTATATCGGTTCCGCATTGGTCGTCATTTCCATGCTTATGAGCTCCATCATCAAGCTGCGCGTCATCAACACGGTCGGCAGCATCATCTCCGGCGTGTACGCTGTCCTTTGCGGCGCGCTTCCGCTGGCGCTCATGAACGCCTGCCTGATCACGATCAACCTCATCAGCCTTTGGAAACTGTCCCGTAAAAAACAGGAGATCTTTGAGATGGTCCCCGCCAGCAGCGATAATATCCTGCTGAAAAAGTTCCTGGGCAGCAATCAGGCGGACATCCAGCAGTATTTCCCCGATTATCAACCGGACGACGAGACCGTCCACTCCGCATACATCGTATTAAAAGAAGGAGCACCGATCGGCGCCCTTCTGGGGGATGTCACCGATGGTGCTCTGGATATCGTGATCGATTATTCTACGCCGACCTACCGCGACTGCTCTGTAGGCAACTTCCTGCATGAACAGCTGCCGAAGGAAGGCGTCCGCACGCTACGCTTCGCGAAGACCGTCGCCGAAGGCCACGAGACCTACCTCAAGAAAATGGGCTATGTGCAGAACGGCGGCGAGTGGGTCCTGCAGCTGTAAGCAAAGCCTGCGCGTCCTGAAAACCCAGTTTTTTCCACACAAATCATCCGGCGGGAACCGTTTTTCTCTCGTCCGGATGATTTTTTTGAAAAACCTCTTGACAAATATATCGAAGTACGATATATTGTATACATCGAAGCTCGATACATCGAACTTAGATAGTTTAGGAGGACATATGGACGACAGAATCAAACGGATCTACGTTCCGATGACTGAGTCCGGCTTTTATATCCTGTTCTGTCTGCAGGCGCCGCAGCACGGATATGGGATCAGCCAGCAGGTCAAGCAACTGACCGGAGGCACGGTCACGATCGGAGCGGGAACTATGTACGGAACACTTTCAAAAATGGAACAGGACGGGCTGATCCGCTTTTTCAGCGAAGAAAACAAACGCAAACTTTACCTGATCACGGAACTGGGGCAGGAGGTATTGGCGCTGGAGCTGAAGAGGATCGAACGGTTATATATAAACAGTAAAGGAGTGAGCGTCGATGCGTAAAACATTATTTCGTTATTACACGATCGCCGATTACATGGAAGAGGAGGACTGGCTCCGGCGGGAGCATCAGTCCGGCTGGAAACTGATCAGCATGACGATCCCCGGGATCTATACTTTTGAATCCTGCGCGCCGGAAGACGTGATCTATCGACTGGACTTCAAAAACAACGAACAGACCGAAGGATACATGCAGATGGCCGCTGACTTTGGCTGGGAATATTTCGATCAATGCATGGGATGGCTGTATTTCCGCAAACCCGCGGCCGCAGCCGGCGCGGAAGGAGAAGATGAATTGTTCTCCGACAACGCATCCAAGGCGGAAATGGCAGAAAAGATCATGAAGAAAAGGTATATTCCGCTCCTGATCATCTTTTTCTGCTGCCTTCTCCCCAACATGTTCAATTCGATGAATGGCTTCATGGGACCATACAGTACTTTCTTTACCATCTTCTTTGGGATCATGTTCGTAGTGTATGTATTCCTGCTTCTTCACTGCGGCATCAAGCTGAAAAAGATCAGGGATCAGTATAAAGAATAATAGCCGCCGGGTGGGCACCAGGCAGAAGCCTCACGGCTGAAAAAAAGCTTGCAATTTCCCGGATTTTCTGCTATCTTTGAATACTGCTTCGTACATCCGGAGGCATCCCTGCGTCCGGATGTTTGCCGCAGAATCCAAAGAAGGAGGCAATCTGATGCACACACCGTATTTTCCTGTGATCGACCTGGCAGCGACGGGAAGCAACATCCGCCGCCTGCGCGTGGAACGCGGCCTGACGGTTCGTGACCTTCAAGCCTATTTCGGCTTTGAAGAACCGCGGGCGATCTATAAGTGGCAAAAGGGAGAAAGCCTTCCGACGGTGGACAACCTCTACGCCCTGGGTTCGCTCTTCGAGGTACCCATGGAGCAGATCCTCGTTCCCGTCATAAAACTTCATAAAAACAACGAGCAGCAGGCCAGCACCTGCTGCTCGGTTCATTTTACAGGGATTCTTACATGGACAGACAGTCCGGATCCGTATCCCACCATTGTTCCTTGGTCTCGACGAGTTCCAGGATATCTTTTTCCGAAAACGGCCTGAAACAGTTCAGGTCTATCCCGACGTTCAGCCCGTACGGCTTCCACAGGCCGGTCCCTCGGTGCGTATGCCCGAAAAGGTTGACATACCCGTCCTTATGATTTCTGGGATAGTGGTTGAGATAAAATTCCCGGCCGCCAAAGTTCAGGAAAAGATCGGGCAGGATGTCCGCGAAGCCGTATTCAGCGCAGTGAGCACGGAACTTTTCCAGGTCGTCATCGAACATTTCCCGGACCATCCGCTGCTCTCCGTTACCCAAGATCAGCACGACGCGCGGCAAAAGGTGGCGGTTGACGTCCAGCGCGATCAGAGGATCGGGCTTGTAGCCCCAGTTGTAATTGTAATAATCGCCGATCACGATCAGCGTGTCTTCCGGCTTGGCGACCGCGTTGACGTTTTGGATGAAAGCTTCCGCGAATGCCTGAATGTCCGGAAACGGCCGCGCCTCGCGGGCGATGATATCGTTATCTCCAAAGTGAAGGTCAGATGTGAAAAAGTACATGTCATTTCCTCCGAAGAAAGAATGGCTTTGCTTTATGATAAACGACAGACGGAGAAAAAACAATCACCGGTGGAAAATCTCGCAGGAGAAGACGCCGCCATCCGCCTTTCCACTGCGAGATTAGCAAGGTTCTTTGGCTTTTCAATGCCATCTTGCTAGTCGCCGACTGGCCGGTAGCAAGGTATGATCAAATACACTGCCCACCTTGCTATGGTGGTAGCAAGGTTCTTTGTTTTTTCATGTCTATCTTGCTAATCGCCGACTGATCGGTAGCAAGGTTTGACCAAAAACACTGCCCACCTTGCTATGGTGGTAGCAAGGTTCTTTGTTTTTTCATGTCTATCTTGCTAATCGCCGACTGATCGGTAGCAAGGTTTGACCAAAAACACTGCCCACCTTGCTACCGGGAAGCAAAGTATAGAATTTAACCTCTTTTTTGTCCAGAGCAAAGAAGGTATAATGTCAGTAATATAACGAATGTGAGGAGCAGCGATCCATGAATACCATCCTTTTCTCCGAATCGATCCCTGTTAAAGACTCCTACGACCTGATCGTGGCAGGCGGCGGCATGAGCGGTGTGGCGGCCGCGCTTGCGGGCGCCAGGAACGGGCTGCGCGTCCTGCTGATCGAGAGGAATACCTCGCTGGGCGGGCTGGCGACGATCGGCCTGGTCAACTTCTGGGTGCCGCTCTGCAACGGCCGCGGCAAGCAGGTCATCCGCGGGATGGCTGAGGAACTGCTGCGCCTGTCGGTGCGGCACGGATTCGACACCCTGCCGGAGTCGTGGAAGGACGGCGAGCCGGAAAAGCCTACGAATGAGCGATATGTGACCTGGTATTCTTCGGGGATCTTTTCGCTGGAGATGCTGGCGCTTTTGAAGGAGGCCGGCGTGGACGTGCTGTATCTGGCGTGGATCTCGGCGCCGGTCATGGACGGGGACCACTGCAGAGGCGTGATCGTGGACAGCGGCAGCGGGCGGCTCTTCTACGAGTGCCGGATGCTCATCGACGCCACCGGCGATGCGGCGCTGCTGGAGCAGGCGGGCGTGCCGACGGTTCCGGGATTCAATTACCATACCTACTACGGCGAAGGGATCAGTCTCGAAGGATGCCGCAGGGCGCTGGAGAGCGGCAATCTGTTCGACGCGTACGAGCATTATTTCGGCGGCGTGTCTGACCTTTACGGCCGCGGCCATCCCGAGGGAAAGCCGCGGTACTGCGGGAGCGACCTGGAGACCGTCAACACCTACCTTCAGGAGAACCAACTGCTCCTTCTGGAAAAAGAAAAAAACCGTCCGCGCCTTTCGCGGACGATCCATATGCTGCCGGGCGTGCCCCAGCTGCGGGAGACACGCCGGATCGCTGGTGACGCGGTCCTTCGTGATGGAGATATATACCATCATTCGGACGACTCGATCGGCGCGATCTGCGATTTTGACAACTGCGACAGCCTATATGAAGTGCCGTACGGCGCGCTCGTCCATAGTAAGTTCGATAACCTGATGACATGCGGACGGAGCGCGGCCGGCGAAGGCTGGGGATGGGATCTGCTTCGGGTGATCCCGCCGGCCGTACTGACCGGTCAGGCAGCCGGAACGGCCGCGGCGCTGGCGATCCGCGAGGGATGTCCGATCGCGAAAGTACCGATCGGGCCCCTGCAGCAAATGCTCGCCGACGCGAACGTGCTGATCCATTTCCCGGACAGCTGGCTGCCGTAAAAAAGTGACAGAGGAAAACAGTATGCAGATACCAGAGACAGAGAAGTCCCGCCAGGGCCGGCGGCTGGCAGTTTCCGACATCCACGGCTGTATCCACGCGTTTGAGAAGATGCTGGAAAAGGTGGAGTTCAGTCCGGAAGATACCTTGTATGTGATCGGCGACATGATCGACCGCGGACCGAACGCGCGGGCGGTGGTCGACCTTGTTCGCCAGACACCGAACATGATCCCACTCATGGGAAACCACGAATGGATGATGCTGCAGTATCTCGATAAAGGTCCGTATAAACGTTCGTGGAATCACAACGGCAACCGCGAAATGCGCCGCTGGCTCGATGATTCCGGGAGCCGGCATGGTCATCTCAGTGAAGAGGTGCAGGAAGTCGTAGACTGGGTCCGGCAGCTGCCTTACTTTATCGAGCTTGATGACTATTTGCTGATCCACGCCGGCTGGAATCTGCCGAACACGATCGACGACCTGGAAAGATATCTGGCAAAAAAAGCGACCCTCCAGGATGTCCTGGAGGATCAGCCGAAGATGGATCTCGTATGGGCGAGAGAAGAATTCTTTAACTATCATTGTGACGAGCTGATCGAGCTTCTGACCGGCAGGAAGAAAACAGTCATCTTCGGGCATACGCCGACCGTACTCCTTGGCGACTTCGGCCGGACGCCGAAGATCTGGCACGATCCGTCCGGTGACAAGATCAATATCGACTGCGGCGCGTTTTACGGCGGCCGGCTGGCCTGCCTTGATCTTGACTCGATGGAGGAATACTATACCGAAGAATAGTCTCTAGGAGCCGCCGCCCCAGTCCATGGCCGAG
>JAFZQZ010000022.1 GCA_017620135.1 Bacillota bacterium | reverse complement strand
CTGTTATCTTGTTAAAAATGAATATGTCACGGATGTAGTCCAGGTGGCCCTCATCGCAAGAGGAAGCCGGGTCTATACGATCTCACTCAACGATTTTACCAGCGGCGGAGATACCGCTCTGCTGGAACAGTTATTGTCCACGCTCACGATAGATGAACCTACAGAGTGATGGAAAATCATAGGATATTGTCATCATGAAATACAGAGTTGGCTGGTTGTTATGCTGTCTGTTCATGATTCTTCCTTTATACGGCTGTACTTCAGATACAGTGGCTCAGGACACGAATAACAAGGAAACGCGATCTGAAGTCATTGAAGAAGAGATTTTGACGGAAGACAGCGCAGAGATAGAAACTGATTCATCTGAAACCATAGAAGAATTAGAAATAATCAACAAAGACCCGTTTCATAAGCCGGAAGGGGTCAGTTTTTCGTGTTTTTGTACGGATCGGGTTTCGATCTCTTCCGTAGAGGAAGATGACTGGTGGACTTGGGAACAATATTTGCTGGACCAGGATCCGGAAGCCCTGGATTATTGTGAGACTGTATTCCGAGGTCAAACCATAACAGGAGAGTACTTTCATTTTACGAGTCATTATCCGGGAATATCATCGATTATCGACTCGTATTCTGACACAGAAAATGAGATATGGTTTGATATTGAACGTGGAACGGATAGCCATCTGGTTGGGTATGAACTGCGTTATCCGGGACCCTGCAGTGAAGAATTAACTTCGGAAGAAGCAGAAGCTTTAGCGAAAGAATTCGTAAGGGACATTTTTGACCCGGCTGTATATCAGATCCGGACAGAACCGATTTATGGACGTCGTGACACAGATATAGAAGATGATACAGAATATCTGCTGAAGTACAATGTTTATTTTGAAAAGCCAATAGAAGACTTTCCTGTTGATAGATACATCAGAGTTTCCGTAGCGGGAGACGGAACTGTTTACCGTTACGAGGAGAGAAACGAATTTGCTTTTCAGACGTATTTAGAAAACTATGGAGAAGAAGAACTGATCAATGAAGCAGAGATCCTGATGAGAACCGAAGTACTTGATTATGCGAAGAATGTTTTTAAGGAAGCCGGTATCAGGGTCGGAACTATAAAGACTGCATTAACCATTGGAGAGAATGGTGAACTCGTTTTCATGATATGGAAAGAGCAGCGAGAAGATAGTGTTTTTTCAGATCATGATCTGGTTCTGTTTGTTCGTATTCAAGACTGATCAGGCTAAAAATCTTCCGGACCAGAACGGAAAGATGTTGACAAGAACAGTGTTTTGAGGTAACATACCGATATTATCGACTTCGACGAAGAGGAGTACATCTGAAGATAGCCTAAAGAGAGGGATCCGCGGCTGAAAGATCCCGGCGAAGGACAGATGGAAGGTCGCTTCCGAGTCCCTGAGATGAACAGAGAAAAGCAGGTACGCTTTTGACTGATAATTCAGGCGGCTGATCCCGTTAACGATCAGAAGAGAACAAATTAAGGTGGTACCGCGGTTTTCGCCCTTAGGGAGGAGACCGCTTTTTTATTGAAAAAAGGAGTGTAAGACAATGCAAAACCTGCCGACGACCTACAGCCCGAAAGATCTGGAACCCCGCCTGTATAAAAAGTGGGAAGAGGGAAATTTCTTCCACGCGGAAGTTCCGAAAAAGGAAAACGGAGAGATCGATTTCTCGAAGAAAGCCTTTACGATCGTGATCCCGCCCCCCAATATCACGGGACAGCTGCACATGGGCCATGCCCTGGACAATACCATGCAGGATATCCTCATTCGCTGGAAACGGATGCAGGGATACAATACCCTGTGGCAGCCGGGGACCGACCATGCCGCCATCGCGACCGAGGTCAAGGTCATTCAGAAGATCATCGCCGACGGGCATACGAAGGAAGAACTGGGCCGGGAAGGCTTCTTAAAGGAAGCATGGGCCTGGAAAGAGAAATATCATCAGACCATCCTGAACCAGCTGAAAAAGCTCGGCGCGTCCTGTGACTGGGAGCGTACCCGGTTCACCATGGACGAGGGCCTTTCCAACGCGGTGCAGACGGTTTTCATCCGCCTGTATGAGCAGGGACTGATTTATCGCGGAAACCGGATCATCAACTGGTGTCCGGTCTGCCAGACTTCCATCTCCGACGCGGAGACACTGCATGAGGAACAGCAGGGCCATTTCTGGCATATCCGCTATCCCTACGCGGACGGCACGGGATATATCGAAGTTGCCACGACCCGTCCGGAAACCATGCTGGGCGATACCGCGATCGCTGTCCATCCCGGTGACGAGCGTTATGCGGATGTCGTCGGCAAGATGGTCATCCTGCCGCTCATGAACAAGGAGATCCCGGTGATCGAGGATGCGTATGTAGACAAGGAATTCGGAACCGGCGCCGTGAAGATCACCCCCGCCCACGACCCGAACGACTTCGAGGTGGGTCTGAGACATAATCTGGAGCAGATCTGCGTCATGACCGACGACGGCAAGATCAACGAGAACGGCGGCGTCTACTGCGGTCTGGACCGTTATGAGGCCAGAAAGAAGATCGTCGAAGACCTGCAGGCCGGCGGGTATCTCACCGGTATCGAGGACATGATCCATGCCGTGGGGACGCATGACCGCTGCCATTCGACGGTCGAGCCGATGATCAAGCCCCAGTGGTTCGTAGCGATGGATAAGCTGAGAAAGCCGGCCATCGATGTTGTCAGAGAGGATAAGGTCCGCTTTGTCCCGAAACGCTACGAAAAGCAGTATTTCAACTGGATGGAGAACCTGCATGACTGGTGTATCTCCCGTCAGCTATGGTGGGGACACCGGATCCCGGCCTATTACTGCCAGGACTGCGGCAACATCCTGGTCAGCCCCGAGGCTCCGAAAGCCGGCTGCAAGTGCGAAAAATGCGGCGGCGAGAACTGGCTGCAGGATCCGGATACGCTGGATACCTGGTTCAGCTCCGCGCTGTGGCCGTTCAGTACCCTTGGCTGGCCGGATCAGACGGACGAGATGAAGTATTTCTATCCGACCGATGTCCTGGTCACGGGTTATGATATCATCACCTTCTGGGTCAGCCGAATGGTTTTCTCCGCGCTGGAATATACAAAGGATATTCCTTTCAGAGACGTGCTGATCCATGGTCTGGTGCGCGATGAACTGGGTCGGAAGATGAGCAAATCCCTGGGCAACGGCATCGATCCGCTGGAAGTCATCGATCAGTACGGCGCGGACGCGCTTCGTCTGATGCTGGTCACCGGCAATGCGGCCGGTAATGATATGCGGTTCTACTGGTCCAAGGTGGAAAATGCCCGGAACTTCGCCAACAAGATGTGGAACGCCAGCCGGTTCATCCTGATGAACCTGGATGAGGAACTGCCGAAGACGATGGATCCGAAGGCCCTGGAGGCAGCGGATCGCTGGATCCTTTCCAAGTGCAACAACCTGGCGAAGGAAGTCACGGAGAACCTGGATAAATATGAACTTGGCGTAGCCGCGGACAAGCTGACCACCTTCCTGTGGGAAGAATTCTGTGACTGGTATATCGAAATGGTGAAGCCGCGTCTTTATAACAAGACGCAGGAAGGCGCCGCTTCCCGAACGGCCGCGCTGTGGACCCTGAAGAAAGTCCTGGTCGACGGACTGAAAATGCTGCATCCGTACATGCCGTTCATCACAGAAGAGATCTACAATTACATGGTGCCCGAAGATGCGACGATCATGTACGCCGCATGGCCGGTCTATGAGGAAAACATGAACTTCCCGGCGGAAGAGGATGAAGTGGAGCGCATGAAGGAAGCGATCCGCGGTATCCGTAATATCCGGACCCAGATGAATGTAACGCCCAAGACGAAGACCGATGTCATCGTCGTCTCGGCTGACGAAAAAGTCCGCGATATTTTCTCCCGCGGCGCGGGATTCCTTTCTCCGCTTGCCATGGCTACGAAGGTCAGCGTCCAGGCAGACGATACCGGTCTCAGCGAGAATGCCGTCACGATCCCGATCCGTGACGCGAAAGTGAGGATCCCGCTGGAAGAGCTGGTCGACTTCGCGGCAGAAAAAGAACGCCTCCTGAAAGAGAAGAAGCGTCTGGAAGGCGAACTGAAGAGAGTGTCCGGTAAGCTCTCCAACCAGGGTTTCCTGGCGAAAGCACCGGCAGCTGTGATCGAAGAAGAAAAAGAGAAGCAGGCCAAATATCAGGCGCTGATGGATCAGGTCGAGGAGTCCCTCGCGAAACTTGGATGAATATAAGGATATACGAAAAGAGCAGAGATCAGAAGATCCCTGCTCTTTTCATGTAGTATATGAATAATTAGGCCATTGTGGTGCGAAGATCACTCTGCAGACCGATCCGGCTTCCGGAATGGTTGAGATGGTTGTTTTCGGTGAATCGCTCCCACACCTGGTTCGCAATGCGCTGACGTCTATTGATGTAGGGTTTGGCTTCTTTGTTTTTTACTGGACGACGATGATAATCGGCATACAGAAAATCGAGAACCAAATCTGCCTGTTGTACATCCTCAGCTAATAGAAGCGCATGGGTGAAGTTCTTATCCATGATTCATTACCCTCCTTCATTCAGATTTTCGCAAGGATCATATTGACTTTCCTTTCACCTTGCGATATTATTATCTTACAGGAAACGAAGAAAATATATACAAAAACTCTTATATATCATAACAATTCTACGATTCGGGAGGGAAAAAGATGGCAAAACATACCATGACCATCCTGGCGGACGGGTCGGAACAGGTCTTTTACAATGACCCTGTTTATCCCGTATATGCCAATCAGGGCAAGCTTTCCAGGATCCCCAGAATGAGAGTGATCCATCACTGGCACGACGATATGGAGTTCATCGCTGTTCAGAAGGGACATATGATGTACTCGGTCAACGGAGAACATATCCTTCTGGAAGAAGGGGAAGGGATCTATGTAGCGCCAAGGCAGGTCCACCGCAACTATTCGGAAGACGGGACAGACTGTATCTATCTGGCAGTCCTGATCAATCCGTCAGTTTTCCGCAGTCGTTTTCAGACGGTAGAGACAGCAGTACAGGAACAGCTGAACGGCGATGGCTGCCCCTACATTCATCTTTCACAGGATGTTCCGTGGCAGAAAAAACTGATGGAACTGATCACAGAGGCACATCCGCTCATCTGCAGCAGAGAGGAAAACCGATTCCTGCAGATCATGGGGATCGCTTACGAGATGCTTTTCCTGCTTACCGAGAACATGCCGAAGGTCGCGGAAGGCCCCCGGCCAGACCGCCGGATCCCGACGCTTCGGGATATGGTCAATTACATCCAGACACATTATGCGGAAAAAGTCACGATCGCGGATATCAGCCGCGCGGGCAAAGTCGGTTCCAGCACCTGTTATGATCTTTTCAAAAAACATCTGGATACGACGCCGCAGAACTATCTGATGGACTACCGGCTGGAGAAATCGCTGGAACTTCTGAACAACCCCGGTCTTTCCATTACGGATATCGCTTTCGCGACCGGCTTTGGCGGAGCCAGTTACTTCACGGAGTGTTTCCGGAAACACTACCATCTTACCCCGTCCGCTTACCGCGCCAAGATGCAGGAAGAGATGGGAGCGGCCAGCACATGAGCATGCTTTTTCTGGACGGGATCGGTGAGATCGAACTTGTCCGAAGCTCACGCCGCAGCCTCGCGGCGGAGATCCGTCCGGATGGACAGGTGCTCGTCCGTGCCCCGAAACGCTATCCGGAATATCTGATCCTGGATTTTCTTAAAAGACGCCGGGACTGGATCCTTAGCCATCAGATGAAGGTCAGACAAAAAAACTCCCTGCAGAAAAAGCAGGGAGAAGAAAAATATCTGGAACTGATCGCCGAATCCGGCAGCGGAAAGAAAGCGATCGAAAAAATGCGGCAGAAAACCAGAAAACTGCTGAGTGAAAAAGTACCGGTCTTTGCCGCGAAGATCGGCGTCACCTACGGAAAGATCACCGTCCGTGCGATGAAAAGCCGTTGGGGAAGCTGCAGTATCCGGGGCGATCTTTCCTTTAATCTGCTGATCAGCGAACTGCCGGAAGAAATCGCCGATTACGTGATCGTCCATGAACTCTGCCACCGCAGGGAAATGAATCATTCCGGCCGTTTCTGGCAATTGGTGCAGAAACAGGATCCGGACTGTCTGCGGCACAGAAAATACCTGAGAGAGCAGGGCGGCCAGCTGATCCTTCTGCTTGAAAAACTGAAGGGGG
>JAFZQZ010000021.1 GCA_017620135.1 Bacillota bacterium | reverse complement strand
GGTTCTGGGCATTTTCCCTTTTGCGGGTGTAGTTCAATGGTAGAACACTAGCCTTCCAAGCTAGATACGAGGGTCCGATTCCCTTCACCCGCTTTGTGCGTGCATAGCTCAGCTGGATAGAGCGTCTGGCTACGGACCAGAAGGCCGCGGGTTCGAATCCTACTGCACGCATCTAAACCACCCTTGAGGTGGTTTTTTCATGTCCGTATGGAAAAGCACGAATGGAGGGGAAAAGCATGATCGTAGAAAAAGCACGTCCGAAAGATATTAACGCTTTGGTCGAACTTCGGCTGGCTTATCTTCAGGAAGATAACGGAAAACTGGAAGAAGAGACCGTCCGGAAGATCAGGCAGAGTCTGCCGAAATATTACCGCGATACACTGAACAAAGACCTTTTCGTTTATCTGATCAGAGAAAACGAAGAGATCGTTTCCTGTGCCTTTCTGCTTGTTGTAATAAAGCCGATGAGCCCTTCCTTTATCAACGGAAAAACAGGAACGGTCCTGAATGTCTATACCCGGCCTGCCGCACGGAGAAAAGGGTATGCTAGAAAGATCATGAATACATTGATCGAGGACGCGGCGAAAATGGCATTATCCCGTATAGAGCTGAAGGCAACCGAAGACGGTTATCCTTTATACAAGGCCGTCGGTTTCCTGGATGACCATGAAAAGTATCATAATATGACCTGGATACCCCAAACCCAAATAACTTCGTGAAACCAATAAAACAGACCTGACGAAACCGTCAGGCCTGTTTTTCTGTGCCAGCGGTTTTTCAGAGGATGCTCCGGTACTGGAGCGCTTCCGCGAGATCACACAGACGGATCTTTTCTGAGCCTTCCATGTCGGCGAGTGTCCGGGCAACTTTCAGGATCTTGTGATAACCGCGCATGGACAGATGATAGCGGGACATCGCCTGTTCGGTGAAAAGATGACATTCTTCATCCAGAACCGTGTATTTTTCCAGTTCTTCCGTACTCATGCGGGAATTGTAACAGCCTTTCTGTCCGAAACGTCTTTCCTGTGCCTGATGGGCTTTTGATACGAGATCCAGTGCTTTCTGATAGGTGAATTCTGTCTGGGTCCGGATATCGGCGGTAGTGACGGGTTTCAATGTTACGATGAGATCGATCCTGTCAAAGAGAGGACTCTTGATCTTTTCGTAATACGCTTTGATCCTGGTCTCGCTGCAGTGGCAGAGATCTCTGTCGGGATAATGTCCGCAGGGACAGGGATTCATGGCGGCTGCCAGCAGGAAGTCCGCCGGATAGGTGAAGGTGCCGGATATACGGCTGATCCGTACCCGGTGCTCTTCCAGAGGCTCCCGCATACTTTCGATGGCGCCTCTGGCGAATTCAGGAAGTTCATCGAGGAACAGAACACCATGGTGAGAGAGTGTGATCTCTCCGGGTTTTGGGATATTGCCGCCGCCGATCAGCGCGATCGACGTGGTCGAATGATGAGGCTGCCGGAAGGGGCGATCATGGATCATGCCTTCACTCACGGAAAGAAGCTGAGAATTGCTGTATATTTCAGTCAGTTCCAGCTTCTCTTCATATGTAAGCGGAGGAAGCAGGGCAGGCAGTTCATGGGCCAGCATGGTCTTTCCGCATCCCGGAGGACCGATCATCAGCATATTGTGCATCCCGGCAGCGGCGATCGTCATGACCCGTTTAGCCGTCTGCTGACCTTTGATCAGATCGAATCCGGACACCTGAGCCACAGGCGGTCTCTGAACAGGGACGGCCGGTTTTGGAAGATTATGAGAACGGAGAAGATCTACCGTTTCCTGAAGGCTGGAAATGCCGTAGACAGGCAGGCCCGGGAATAACGCGGCTTCCGGAGCGTTGACAAGAGGCAGAAAGATGCTGTTTACGGAAGGGAGATCTCTTTTGGCTGTCCGTGTCATACAGAGCGCACCGTATAATGGCTTGATACTACCGTCGAGGCCGAATTCGCCCAGCCAGACAGCCTGATCCAGGAGATCTGTCGGGATCTGTCTTTCACAGGCAAGGATCGTGAGCGCGACAGGGAGATCCAAAGCGGAAAGTGACGATGTGTCGGGTGTCAAAAGCTGATCTTTGGAACGAATATTGATCGTGATCCTGGATGGCGGAAGAGTAAACCCCGCGTTTTTTAATGCGCTGCGGATCCTTTCCCGACAGGCCGCTCCGTGAGACGGCGGGATCCCGACGACGGTAAAATTAGGCAGTCCACCGGACACATAGCATTCGATCTCCAGAAGAACACCTGTCAGACCGCTGACCGCGGCACTGTGAATACGATAAAACATAAACCCTCCTTCAGCTGTCTTTGTGAAAGGAAAGACAGCTTTTCTGAATTAAGATATATACCCCCCTATTATTATTATCGGCATTTTTTCAGACAGTTTTCACTTTTTTTTGAAAATTTGAAAAAGGACTGTACAAGAAGGAGTAAATCGCTTATAATGTTTTGGTCTAAGAGTCTGTAGAAAGGTTTTTTTATGATACAGACTATTACAAAAGAACAAAATGATTACTTATGGTCGATTGGCCAGAAGTTTCTAAACGCAAAGGACCGAACTGATTATCTGGCCACTCTTCGTGAACAGTGTGACCGCAAGGGAATCGGTTTGGTTTTTTCTGAAGAAGAAACATTTCCTGCGATGCTCAGAGACATAGAAAACCCTCCGAAAGCTTTGTTTTACCGGGGGGATCTGTCTCTGGCGAACCGGGATTCGATCGCGATCGTAGGAACGAGAAACAGTTCCGCTTATGGAGAAAGAGCCGCTTATGAGATCGCCCGATCCTGTGCGGCAGAAGGGCTGGTAGTTGTCAGCGGCATGGCAAGGGGGATCGATAGCTGTGCGCATAAAGGCGCGCTGGATGTTTCCGGTTGTACGATCGCTTTTCTCCCCGGAGGACTCGACAGATGCTATCCGCCTTCCAATTCCTGGCTGTTTGAACGGACAGCTTCAAATGGACTTGTTTTCTCTGAATATCCGCCGGGGACCCACACCGAAAAATGGAATTTCCTGGAAAGGAACCGGCTGATCAGTGGGATCTGTCTTGCGACTGTCGTGGTACAGGCGGCGGGAAGAAGCGGCGCGATCAATACAGCACAGCACGCGATCGAGCAGGGAAAGGATCTGTTCGCGGTACCGGGAAGCATCTTTGAGATGAATTCCGTCGGCGTCCACCGGCTGCTGACAGACGGGGCGGAAGTGGTCACTTCTGTCGATATGATCGCGGAGAGATATAAACAAAGGCAGATTTCCATCGAAGAAGTTGAAGATGAAAAGAACAAGACAGGCAGATCCGCTTTCAGCAGATCCAACTTCGGCGGGTGGAAATGGCTGTACGATAAGATCGACGATTTTGGTTCATCACCCGAGGAGCTTTGCTCCGCTACAGGAGAAAGCCCCTCCAAAATCCAGACGGGGCTGACGATGCTCGAGATGGGTGGATGGATCGAAAGACGGGACGGACTGAAAATCTATCGAAAGTAATTCATGAATCGAGGAGAAGTATGGCGAAAAAATTAGTGATCGTAGAATCACCGACAAAGGCAAAAACGATCCGAAAGTTCCTGGGAAGCACCTATCAGGTCATTGCTTCGGAAGGACATGTGAGAGATCTGCCGAAGAGCCAGATGGGCGTTGATATAGAGAATGATTTTGAACCGCACTATATCACGATCCGTGGCAAGGGAGACGTACTCAGCGAACTCAAAACCGCGGCTAAAAAGGCGGATGTCGTTTATCTGGCTACAGACCCTGACCGTGAGGGAGAAGCGATCTCCTGGCATCTGGCGATCGCGCTTGGGATCGATCCCGAAAAAGCCAGCCGGATCACGTTTAACGAAATCACCAAACAGGCTGTACGGGAAGCGATGAAGCATTCGAGGGCGATCGATCAGGATCTGGTCGACGCGCAGCAGGCACGTCGTGTACTGGACAGGATCGTCGGCTATCAGATGAGCCCGCTTCTTTGGAAAAAGATCAAAAAAGGACTCAGCGCGGGACGCGTGCAGGCAGCCTGTCTTTCGCTTCTGTGCGACAGGGAAAAGGACATTGCGGATTTCGAGCAAAAAGAGTTCTGGACCGTTGACTTGTCCCTGGAAAACCAGACACATGCAGGAACGCTGAAAATGCAGCTGACAGCTGTCGATGAAGAGAAGGCTGAACTCACCGATCAGGCACAGACGGAAGAGGTCTGCGAGAAGATCAGGAAAGCGGGCGATTTTTCCATCCAGTCTATCCGGACGGGCAAACGCAGCCGGAAGGCGCCGGAAGCGTTTACGACCAGTACCCTGCAGCAGGAAGCCAGCCGGAAGCTGGGGTTTTCCCCGCAGAAGACGATGAGCATCGCCCAGATGCTTT
>JAFZQZ010000020.1 GCA_017620135.1 Bacillota bacterium | reverse complement strand
CGGTCAGCCATTGGTCCGGTAAACTCATGATCCTTTGCCCTCTCTTTCTTGCTTGTCACATCATCAATCACTGACTGGATTTCCGCATCCCACTCCTGCTCATATTGATAGGGTTTCTCCTGAAAAATTGGATCCCACCGCTTGATTTCCAGTTTTTCCTCTTTTGGAACGGAATATCGTTTACGTTTCATGAGACCTATATCCTCCCATTCTGTTATATATTCCTTATTCTTTTATTCCGACTGTTTCTCCAAAAGATTCTCCATTGTGCAGCCAAGAGCCTTAGAAATACGGTAGAGTGTCTCAGCACTTGCTTTGTTGATGTCCTTGTTGCGCTGTTCATACATCTGGATCGAACGAAGCGATACACCGGAACGTTTGGAAAGTTCTGCTTGTGAGCAACCGTAAGAACTGCGAATGCGTTTCAAATTAGTTTCTTTGAAATGTTCACACATTCTTTCATTCAGTATATCAATGAACTTTGAGATATCCGCTTCATGAAGCGTGTAATACATGTTTTGCAGGTCTGCAAAAGTGATCACTGCAAATATCTCGCTGTAGCTCCTTGAAGAATACCATTGATAAGCGCAGACAGCCCAACCGATCCAATATTCCCGTGAACGTCCGAAATGCTCCCCGGGCTCCGTATCAAGCTGTCTCCCGGTAGTTTCAAGCACGACATCTCTGACGATCTCGATCCCGCTTTTCCCGGCAATGAATGAAGCCTCACCGTTTTCCATTCGCTTGCTTACAGAACTGGTGGTAAAGAGCTTCACGAAATCCGCGCCGGGGATCTGACAATCGTTGATAGCATAATCGAAAGCATCACCAAGTGCCGCTTGTGCGTTACTCAGATAGATTTCTTGGTATGCGCGGGTCATCATTGGTAACGCCTCCTCTCATGATATCCAAGATGTACAAACCGTCAGCGTCTTCCTCCTGGATATCCAGATATGCCTGACTGGCTTTGTCGTCTCTTGCCTTGCGGAGGATATAATAAACGCTCTTTTCAGCAACCTCAAAACCTTCGTACTTGATTTTTGAAAATGCGAACTTTGATTTGAGGACGATCTGTTCTCCGAGCTTGCCAAGCCGCATGGCTCGAGACAACTGTTCGACCGTGATAGCGTTATTCAGAAATGCCTCCGCATAGTCAAAATAGGAATCGTCTGCCCGGTAACCAATAATCAGATCATAGGCATTGACGTTGATCCCAAAGTTGTCGATCAAATATCTTTTCGCTCTTCTTGCCACGGGAGTCTTGATACTGAATAGACGATGTTCTACAACGATAGCCATCCAATTGAGAATGGTGTAGTCGGGAGTGTTCAGGCGAAGGATATTCAGATATTCCGTATCCAAAGTGTAACGGTTAGCGAAGCCATCACGCAAAGATGAAACAGCCCATTCCTTCGCAAGGTCGTTGCTTTCGGTACAGTAAAAACCAAGACCAAAATCATTGTTTTTTCTTCCTGCTCCAAAGGTTGGCACGTCTACAATTTGATTTGAGCCGTGATACACAGTGATTTGTTTATCCATCAAATATCCCTCCTATTACTAATAAGTATATCACTATAGTGATATAATATCAAGCAGGATATTGAACTATTGATTTGTGCGATAATTTGAGTATAATATATATTGAAATGTGTGTTTTTGCAGCAAATAATATATTGAAATGTGTATATATTATGTTCGAAAAACTATAGAAAAGTGTGGAGGTGCGGTATGTTATATCGAAAGATCCAACCGTATATTGAAAACTATCTTAAGTCAGACTCCAACAAAGTGTTGATCATTGATGGAGCGCGACAAATCGGGAAGACGTTTATCATTCGCTATGTTGGTCAACAACTTTTTGAAAACTATATCGAACTGAACTTTGCAGAAGATCAGAACGGACCCAGACTATTCGAGCAGGTTCGCACCGTTAGTGATTTTTATTTTCAGGTCAGCTCGGTTTCTGGAGATAAGATGGGAGATAAGAGAAATACACTTATCTTTCTGGATGAGATCCAGGTCTACCCTCATCTGCTGACTATGCTTAAATTCCTGAAGCAGGACGACCGGTTCTCCTATATTGCAAGTGGTTCTCTGCTTGGCGTCACATTGAAAAAAACAAGCTCGATCCCTATTGGAAGCATTGAAGTAAAACGTATGTTCCCACTGGACTTTGAAGAGTTCCTGCTGGCAAACGGCTTCAACAGCTTTGCGATCAATATAATGCACGAGAAGTTCCTTGCTGGTGAGAGTCTGGATACGGCTGCCCACGAAAGAGTTATGAACCTCTTCAAAAAGTATCTTTTGATCGGTGGTCTGCCGGACGCTGTAAACTCTTTTATTGCAGACACCAATATCGTAAAAGTGAGAACGATCCACCGCGATATTCGTGCGTTCTATGCCGATGATGCATCGAAGTATGAAGCTGACAATAATCGGAAGCTTAAGATCCGCAGGATATATGATATGATTCCTTCCAATCTGGAAAGCAAGAAAAAGCGTGTAGTCTTTCAGGATATAGAAGAAAAACGAGGTAAGCGTTTTTCCGATTATCAGGACGAGTTTGAATACCTGATCTCCGCTGGAATCGCTCTTGATGTCAGTGCAATCTCCACCCCTGTATTTCCCCTCACTCAGTCTGTCGGCAAAAACCTGCTCAAGCTCTATCTGAATGACGTAGGACTTTTGACAGGCGTTTTGTACGGCAACAATATCCGTGCTGTCCTGGATGATGAGACAGGGATCAATCTTGGTTCGGTGTATGAAAGTGTGGTAGCCCAGGAGCTAGCCGCGCACGGCCATAAGTTATTCTATTATGACAACCGTAGCAAAGGTGAGGTCGATTATCTGATTGATGATTACGACAGTCTGTCTGCTGTTCCCCTCGAAGTCAAATCCGGTAAAGACTATACCATTCATAGCGCATTAAATACGTTCGTAGCAAACGAGGACTATCATGTGAAAAAGGCCTATGTTCTGTCCAACACCCGTGAAATCACCTCAAACGGCAAGATCACATACCTGCCGATCTATGATGTAATGTTCCTGTAATTAAGAGCAATTCTTAGTCCATTGGTTTTTCAACGAAACAGAGCTGAAGCACAATGCCACAGCTCTGTTTGTAAAATGTTGAAAGTCCTTGATATACCTCAAGAAGAAAAAGCCCAAAGCTTAAGGCTATCCCCGCAGGCTTTCCAGGTAGTCATTCAGCTCTGAATTGAGAATGTCTGTGATAAACATATGGCCGGGAGAATGGGTGACCACCAGCGGTGGCTTCGCATTCTCGATGGCCGCCTGCGGCGTCACGCCACAGGGCCAGAACACCGGCACTTCACCTGGATAGATGTCCACGGCATCGCCGTAATCCGGCTTCATGACATCCGCGATCCCTATCTCGGCCGGGTCACCGATATGCAGTGGTGCACCGTGCACATTCGGCATCCGGGCTGTGATCTCATAAGCCTTCTTCGCGTTTTCCGACGTCATCGGACGCATGCTGCACACGGTCGGTCCATAGAAAGGACCGGCCTTTTTCGTGGGCACATTCGTCTTGTACATGGGAACATTCCGGTGCTGCGTGATATGGCGCACCTCGATCCCTTCTCTGAGCAGCGCTTCCTCAAAGGAAAAGCTGCAGCCGATCAGGAATCCTACACTGTCATCTGTCCAGTATTCGGAGGCGTCCCGGACTTTTTCGGAAAGCACACCGTTCCGATAGATGAAATACTCCGGAATATCCGTGACGATATTGCCGCCTTCTCCCATCGCTTTGGTCAGGGGAGAACCTTCCAGGATCTCCAGCACCGGGCAGGGGAACGGATTCAGCTTACAGAAAGTTTTGAAATCTTCCGCCCACTCTCCGGGGAGAATCACCAGGTTGGCCTGTGCGTAGCCGGCACACATGCCTGCAGTCGGGAACGTAATGACCTGCTCGCGGATCAGCTCGCGGACCTTCGCCGGTTCCATATGAATATAAGGGGAAATGTCAAAATTTGCCATACAATTCTCCTACTCGATTTCTTTCAGGGTGATATGAAATGCCTTTCCGTTCACGCGGACGAGGTATTTGCCGCCAGCCGTTTTGGGGGCAGGCGCCTCTTTGTCTGCTGGACTTCCGCTAGTCGGTTTTTCTTTCTCTGTCCCGTCAAACAGGTCCTGCAGTTCCTTGTATCGCTCGATCTGGGCGATAAACTCGTCTTGCGCCGTATCGATATCCGTCTTGACGAACCGGATCGTATCGCCGGTCTTCGCCTGCGCGATCATCGGCATGTCAACATTGATGATACTGGCGATCTTCGCGTAGCCGCCTGTCGTCTGACGATCCGACAGCATGATGATCGGCTCACCGCTGTCCGGCACCTGGATCGCGCCGAAAGCGATCCCGTCCGTAATAATGTTGCCATCCGTTACATGCTCGATCTTCGGACCGGTGAGACGGCAGCCCATCCGGTCAAACTGATCGGTGACCTTATAGGCTGAGTTCAGGAAGGTCTCCAGACCTTTATCTGTAAACCGGTCATCCTGCGGACCTAAAAGCACGCGCACCGTGTATTCCCGAGGCCCCATATTAGCAGCAGCCGTGGCAGTTTCTGTGGCGCCAACCCGGTTCGCCCTGGTAATTGCATCAAAACGAAGCTCTTCCGGCAGGATCCGCTTTTCCAGATTCTTAGGCACAAAGCCGGATCTGGCAAACGCGATCTCATCACCGTCTTTCAGTTTCCGTCCGTCAAAACCGCCGAGTCCGGCCTTGATATAAGTCGACCGGCTGCCCATGACCGGATAGATCTCCAGACCGCCCGCAAAAGCGATATAAGCCCGGCATCCGCTTTTCATCATACCGAAGGATAGCACACTTCCCGCAGGCACAGGTACCGCCCGATACATCGGACAGGGCTTCCCGTCCAGAGAAGGAGACAGATCTCCGCCGGTCACCGCGATCACACTGTCCGACTGAAAACGGATCGAGGGGCCGATCATCGTGGCTTCCAGTACCGCTTCATTACGCTCATTACCTACCAGGATATTCGCGTAATGATAAGAATGTACATCCACCGCGCCGGAAACACCCATGCCATACCGCTGGTATCCGCGCCGTCCGGCATCCTGCACGGTGGTCATCAGACCACCTTTGATTATCTTAATTCCCATCCCGGACCTCCTTCACATAGGTCCTGCACTGGTATTTTCCGGCTTCTACCAGAGAAAGGATTCGTTTGCACTCTTCCTCATCCACCGCGAAAAACTTCACGTGCAGGCCTGCGTCCAGAAGGATCGGAACATCTCTGTGGGCGTCGTACATCCGGACCGGTGTACGGCCGATCAGCTGCCAACCCCCGGGAGAATCGATGGGATAGATCCCGGTCTGCCCTCCGGCGATCCCCACAGAACCGGCGGGAATAAGTACCCGCGGTGTTTTCTGCCTGGGAGTCGCGATGGAAGGATCCATGCCGCCCATGTAGGAAAAGCCGGGAGTAAAGCCCAGCATATAGATCAGGTATTCCGCACTGGTGTGGATACGAATGACCTCGGAAGGATCCATCTCATGATAGGAAGCCACATAGTCAAGGTCCGGCCCGTATTCTCCGCCGTAACAGACAGGAATCTCCATTACGGTCGTGGAAAGCTTCTTCGCTTCATGACTGACCGCCAGGATCTTTTCGACTTTTTCACACAGTGCCTGATAACGGATCACTTCCGGCGCATAGTGGATCATCAGGGAACAATAAGTCGGGACCGTTTCATAGATCCCTTCGATCCGTCCCTGTGCGATCTCTTCCGCCAGTGCTTCATCAAACGCACGAATCCGGGTATTGATCTCTGTACTGATCTCATTCCCGAATACCACCGCAATAGAAGTATCGCCGCTCAGTTTAATGCAAGGATAGGTCATTTCCCGATCACATCCTCGATCGAGACGACCTCGATCCCTTCTGCCAAAAGCCGCTCACGGATCTCTTTCACGAATCCGATGGCGTCCGGATTATCCCCATGGACACAGATCGAATCCGCTTTGATCGGCACGATCTTACCTTCGATGGACTCCACACAGCCTTCCTTAACCATACGCACGGTCCGCTCGATCGCGATCTGCCGGTCATGGACCATCGCACCCGGCAGCTTCCGGGGCACCAAGGTCCCGTCGTTCATATAGCCACGATCCGCGAACACTTCACTTGCCGAACGAAGACCGACCTTCTCGGCCGCCGTGATCTGCTTGCTGCCCGCCAGACCAAGAACGATCAGCTCCGGATCCACTTCATAAATTCCTTCACAGATCGCGATGGCCAGCTTCTCGTCCACCGCCGCCATGTTATAGAACGCGCCGTGCGGTTTGACGTGCTGCAGCTTCATACCGGCTGCTTTCGCGAATGCCATGAGCGCCCCCAACTGATACTGGATATAGGCTTTTGCCTCAGCCGGAGAAATATTCATATTCCGCCGGCCGAAGCCCATCAGATCCGGAAAGCCCGGATGCGCGCCGATCCTCGTACCGGCTTCTTTCGCCAGCGCGAGCGTCTTCTGCATGACCAGCGGATCGCCCGCGTGAAAACCGCACGCGACGTTCGCGGAAGTGATGTATTTCAGGACTTCCGCGTCCATACCGATCGTATAGGCGCCGAAGCTTTCACCAAGATCCGCGTTTAAATCTACTTTATACATAATATTTCCTTATGCGCTGAACAGTGCCTTCGCACTGGTGATAAAGGCCGACATATTACGTGCGGCGATGAACAGGAAGACACCGATCACGATGATCGCCAGGATATTGATGACGATACCGTTCTTGTATTTGCCCATCATGTTCTTGTCGTTGCAGGCGATCAGCAGCAGGACGCCGGTGATCGGAAGCAGGAACGCGTTCGCTGCCTGCGCGAACAGGATGATCTCCGCGGGAGATTTGCCAAGGGTGCAGGTCGCGACGATACCAAAGCCAAGCACGATGATCCAGATGATCTTAAACCGCCATTTCTTCATGTCCTCGCCCCATCCAAGGATACCGGAAGAAGCGAAAGCAGCGGAAAGAGGCGCCGTGATAGCGGAAGAGAAACCGGCCGCGAAAAGACCGATGCCAAAGATAACAGTTGCCCAGCTGCCCAGCAGAGGCGTCAGGGACATGGCCATGGTCTTACCGGTCGCGATATCCGCTGCAGGATTGCCCAGCAGAGAAGAAGCACAGATAATGATCGCCATGGAAATGATGCCGCCCAGACCGATCGCCAGTACGGAGTCTACCATAGAAGTCTTGATATCGACTTCCGGGTTGTTCCATTTCTTCGCAGAGGAAGAAGCGTGCAGATAGATGTTGTAGGGAACAACAGTCGTACCCATCAGAGCCGCGATCGTCATCCAGCTGGATCCGTCGGGAGCACTCGGAACAAAGAGACCCTTGAATACATTGCCCCAGTTGGGTTTGGAAGCAAACGCGCACACCAGGAAGATGAGACCCATGATCACGACCAGTGCGGTCAGGAACTTCTCGATGTACTTGTAGCTGCCGCTGTACAGAAGGATGAACGCCACGATACCGACCACCAGAGCCAGGATGATCTTCCAGGTCTGATTGTCGAGTCCGGTACTGACAGCCTGGATACCCAGGATAGCGCCGGAGACGTTACCGGTCTCATAAGCGACATTGCCAATGAAGATCGCCGCGATGACCAGAATTGCCAGAAGGATCCTCGCGACCTTGCTGGTGTACTTGGTCCTCAGCGCTTCGCCGAGGCCTTTGCCTGTGACGATACCCAGTCTGGAAGCCATCGACTGCATAATGATGACAGAGATCGTCGAGAACAGGATCGCCCACAGAAGGGTCGTGCCGTAGCTGGCACCGGAGGTGAAGCAGGAGGTTACTGTACCGGGGCCGATAAAGGCTGCCGCTACCACTGCGCCGGGGCCGACTTCTT